>CADAIF010000101.1 GCA_902787905.1 uncultured Lachnospiraceae bacterium | reverse complement strand
AGTCGGAGGTATACTCCCCGACAGTCTTGCCGCTGCTGTCTTTCAGCAGGAATTTGCCGCCGCTCAACGGAACGGTGCTGTTCCACCTGAACAGCCTCAATGCCAGACCGCCGCTTCGGGTGTTTTTTATTACATCCTCTCTTGCTGAGCCGTACTGTGTACCTCTTTCGTAGGATACTATATACTCAAATTCCTTTTCAGCCGACTCTCCGGCAGGGGTAGCTGCTTTTGCCCTTGTGGCTGAAAGCTCAAGTCCGTCGCCGGTCGCAAGCGGAGTGACGGTACCATACCCTGTCACAGTGCCATCTGCCGCGGATACGCGGTAGAACGCGCCGCAGCCGCCTTCCTTGCCGCCCTCTCCACAAAAAGCGCCCGGGCCGAGACGACCGATGAGATCGCCGGCTGCGCGGCGGCGATGCGGGCGCACGCCACCCGGGTGGAGACCGGCATGGAGCTTCTGGATATCGTCGGCACAGGCGGCGACAACGCCCAGAGCATCAACATCTCAACAACCTCTGCCCTGATCGCGGCGGCCGCCGGCGTCAAGGTGGCCAAGCACGGCAACCGGGCCGCCTCCTCCCAGTGCGGGACCGCAGACTGCCTGGAGGCTCTCGGGGTCAATATCCAGCAAAGCCCGGAAAGATGTATACAGCTCCTGAATGAGGTGGGCATGTGCTTCTTCTTTGCCCAGAAATATCATACCTCCATGAAGTATGTCGGCGCCATCCGCAGGGAACTGGGCTTCCGTACTGTTTTCAACATTCTGGGGCCCCTGACAAATCCAGGCACCCCGTCCATGCAGCTCCTGGGCGTCTATGACGATTATCTGGTGGAGCCCCTGGCCCGGGTTCTGATCAGCCTTGGCATCCGCCGGGGCATGGTCGTCTACGGGCAGGATAAGCTGGATGAGATCTCCTTAAGCGCGCCTACCACGATCTGCGAGATCCGGGACGGCTGGTACAGATCCTCAGTGATCACGCCGGAACAATTCGGTTTCACCCGCTGCGCCAAAGATGACCTTAAAGGCGGCACGCCTGCTGAAAACGCCGGGATCACACGGGCCATCCTGAAGGGTGAAAAAGGCCCGAAGAGGGACGCCGTTCTGATGAATGCCGGCGCCGCCCTTTATATCAGCGGCAAGGCAGACAACATGAAGGAGGGCATTGCCCTGGCCGCCGAGATGATCGATTCCGGCAAAGCCGGGAAAACCCTGGACAGACTTATAGAGGTCAGCAGCAGACCGGAGGCAGATGAGAAATGACCATACTTGAGCAGCTGGCTGCCCACGCCCGTGAGCGTGTGGCCGAGGCCAAAAAGAGACTGCCGGAGGAAGTGATCCGGCAGCAGGCACTGTCCATGACCAAAGGCGATTTTGCCTTTGAAAAGGCCCTGAAGACAGAGGATATTGCCTTCATCTGCGAGTGCAAAAAGGCATCTCCCTCCAAAGGCCTGATCGCGCCGGACTTTCCTTATGCCGAAATCGCGAAGGCCTACGAGGCGGCAGGGGCCGACTGCATCTCCGTCCTGACAGAGCCTAAATGGTTTCTGGGAGATGACAGGTATCTGAAAGAGATTGCGGGTCAGGTTGCCATCCCCTGCCTTCGGAAGGATTTCACGGTGGACCCCTATATGATCTACGAAGCAAAGCTGCTTGGCGCCTCGGCGGTCCTCCTGATCTGTGCCATCCTCAGCGAGAAGCAGCTCAGAGACTATATCGGCATCTGCGACAGGCTGGGCCTGTCCGCCCTGGCAGAGGCCCATGATGAGGCGGAGGTCAGCGCCGCCCTCAGGGCAGGGGCCCGGGTGATCGGGGTCAACAACCGCAACCTGAAGGATTTCTCTGTAAATACAGACAACAGCCGCAGGCTCAGGGCCCTGGTCCCGCGCGATATCCTGTTCGTGGCCGAGAGCGGCGTGAAGGATGCTGAGGATGTTCAGAGGCTGCGAGAGATCGGCGCCGACGCCGTCCTGATCGGTGAAACGCTGATGCGGGCCGGGGATAAGAAGGCCCTGCTGAAGGCCCTGCGAGGTGTGTCATGACAAAGATCAAGCTTTGCGGTCTGTCCCGGACCTGCGATATCGCCGCGGCCAACGAACTTGGGCCGGACTACATCGGCTTCGTGTTCGCGAAAGAGAGCAAAAGATATATCCCCCCGGACAGGGCAGAAAAGCTCAAAGCCCTGCTTGCTGAGAATATCAAAGCCGTCGGCATCTTTGTCGATGAAACGCCTGAAGCAGTTGCTGACCTGTTAAACAGCGGCGTCATCGATATGGCCCAGCTGCACGGCGATGAGGATGAGACTTATATCCGCCGGCTGCGGCAGCTGACCGGGCGCCCCATCATCAGGGCCTTCCGGATCAAAGAGGCCGCGGATATTGAAAAGGCCAAAAAAAGCAGCGCTGACCATGTGCTTTTAGACTCCGGCGCCGGCACCGGGACCTTGTTTGACTGGCAGCTGATACAGAATATGAAAAGACCTTATTTCCTCGCCGGAGGACTGACGCCCGAAAATGTGGCTGAGGCAGTGACTCGCTGCCATCCCTTCGCGGTGGACGTCAGTTCGGCAATTGAGACAGACGGGGTTAAAGATATGGCAAAGATGGCAGCCTTTGTCGCCGCCGTCAGAAGGGAGAAGAACAAATGACAAATCCAAAGGGGCGTTTCGGTGTCCACGGCGGTCAGTATATACCTGAAACACTGATGAACGCGGTGATCGAGCTGGAAGAAGCCTACAATTATTACAAAAACGATCCGGACTTTCGCAGTGAGCTTTCCGCGCTTTTTAATGACTACGCAGGAAGGCCGTCCTTGCTCTACTACGCCGCAAAAATGACTCAGGATCTGGGTGGGGCCAAAATCTACCTCAAGCGTGAGGATCTCAACCACACCGGCGCCCACAAGATCAACAACGTCCTGGGCCAGGCCCTTCTGGCGAAAAAGATGGGCAAGACCCGGCTGATCGCGGAAACCGGGGCCGGCCAGCATGGGGTGGCGACGGCGACGGCCGCTGCCCTGATAGGCATGGAATGTGTGGTCTTCATGGGGGAAGAAGACACCATCCGCCAGGCCCTCAATGTGTACCGTATGCGGCTGCTTGGCGCGACGGTAGTCCCCGTAAAAACCGGAACGGCAACCCTTAAAGATGCCGTATCCGAAGCCATGCGTGAGTGGACCTCCCGGATCAGCGACACCCACTACTGCCTGGGGTCTGTGATGGGACCGCACCCCTTCCCCACCATAGTCCGTGATTTCCAGGCCGTTATCTCTGAAGAGATCCGGCGCCAGATTCTCCAAAAGGAAGGCCGACTGCCGGACGCGGTCATTGCCTGCGTGGGCGGCGGCTCCAATGCCATCGGCAGCTTCTACCATTTCATTGAAGATAAGGATGTCCGTCTGATCGGCTGTGAAGCGGCGGGACGCGGCATTGATACCTTTGAAACCGCAGCCACCATCGCCACAGGCAGGCCCGGCATCTTTCACGGCATGAAATCCTATTTCTGCCAGGACAGGTATGGACAGATCGCGCCGGTCTACTCCATTTCGGCAGGCCTGGATTATCCCGGGATCGGGCCGGAGCATGCGCATCTTCATGATATCGGCAGGGCGGAATATGTGCCGGTGACCGATGATGAGGCCGTCAAGGCTTTTGAGTATCTGGCGAGGACGGAGGGCATCATTCCCGCCATTGAATCTGCCCACGCGGTGGCTCATGCCATGAAGATCGCGTCGGCGATGGCTGAAGACCAGATCATTGTGATCACCGTTTCCGGCCGGGGCGACAAGGACTGTGCCGCCATTGCCCGTTACAGAGGGGAGGATATTCATGAGTAACATAAAAAAAGCCTTCCAAAACGGAAAGGCCTTTATCGCTTTTATCACCTGCGGCGATCCTGATCTTGAGACCACCGCCGCTGTGGTCCGGGCCGCCGCCGAGAACGGTGCCGACCTCATTGAACTGGGCATCCCCTTTTCCGATCCGACCGCAGAGGGGCCGGTCATCCAGGGCGCCAACCTGAGAGCCCTGCGCGGGGGCGTCACGACAGATAAGATCTTCGACTTTGTCCGTGAGCTTCGCGAAGATGTAAAGGTGCCCATGGTTTTTATGACCTACGCCAACGTGGTATTTTCCTACGGGGCCGAAAAATTCATTGCCGCCTGCCGCGACATCGGCATCGACGGACTCATCCTGCCCGATCTTCCCTTCGAGGAAAAGGAAGAATTCCAGCCCCTGTGCCGTCAGTACGGGGTGGACCTGGTCTCCCTGATCGCGCCGACCTCAAAAAACCGGATCGCCATGATCGCGCGGGAGGCAGAGGGCTTCCTTTATATCGTCTCCAGCCTCGGCGTCACCGGCACCCGGAGCGAGATCAAAACAGATCTGACCTCCATTGTCAACGTCGTCAGAGAAAACACAGAGATTCCCTGCGCCATCGGCTTTGGTATTTCCACCCCTGCCCAGGCTGAGAAAATGGCCGGCATTGCTGACGGCGTCATCGTGGGCTCAGCGATCATCAAGCTGCTTGAAGCCCATGGCAAAGACGCGGCGCCCTATGTCGCTGAATATGTCAGATCCATGAAGGATGCCGTAAGAAATCTTAACTGAAAACATCCTTCACGAGCTTCGCGAAGGCCTCCGGCCTGTCCTTGGGGAAATTGTGATAGCCGCAGGCCGTCACCAGCGGCATCCCGGTCTGAGCTGCCAGGGAGACGCCGCATCTGTGAAAAAGGCCTTCCGGGTCTTTTTCACCCACCGCAATGGTACAGGGGACCTGCAGCTGAGCCAGACATTCCGCCGGATACCCGAAGATGCTGTCCATCTCCTCGTCCAGGAAATGCTGATAATTGATATAATCCTGCCGCTGCTGGTCCAGAGACACAGACCGGCTTTCGCTGTCATAGCCGCCGGAGATCTCAATAAAGGTCAGCAGCGATCTGGCTGCCTGCCGCTTCTCATTCATCTCCCGAAGGCGGCCCGTAAAATCCTCCAGCTCCTGCCTGATTTCCGGGTCGCAGCTGACGGGCGGTTCATACAAAAGCAGCCCCCGCACCTTTTCCGGCGCTCTGGCCGCAAGCTCACAGGCGATCAGACAGCCGGCGCTGCAGGCGGCCACAAAGGCCCCCTCCGGGGCAAGCGCTTCCAGCAAGGCCAGGGTCTGTGCCGCCTGGCCGGCGACTGTATTTCCATCCCTGCCCGGCGCGCTCCTGCTGTAACCGGGCCGGTCATAAGTGATCACTTTAAAGCTGTCCGCAAGAAAGCCGGCGGCTGCCTGATAATACTCAGCATCTGACCCGACACCGTGGATCAGCAAAAGAGGTGCTCCCTCCCCCGCCGTCCTGACAAAAAGACGGCCGCCCTGAATCGTAAGATACATTTTTCGCCTACAGCAGTTCGATGCCGTGGGCCTTGCAGGTGTCGATCATGTCCTGGGGCCATACGCTGACCTGGACCTCGCCGATGTGTGCCTTCCTCAGGAAGTACATACACAGACGGCTCTGACCGATACCGCCGCCGATGGAATAAGGCAGCTGATCGTTTAAAATAGCCTGATGGAACGGGAGGCTGCGTCTGTCCTCGGCGCCGGCAGCCTTCAGCTGCCTGTCCATAGCCTCCGCGTCCACACGGATACCCATGGAGGAAAGCTCGAATGCCATGCCCAGCACATCATTCCACAGAAGAATATCACCGTTCAGTTCCCAGTCGTCATAGTCCGGGGACCTGCCGTCATGAGGCGCGCCGGAAGCTAACGGGCCGCCGATCTTCTCAATAAAGACCGCGCCGTGCTCCTGGCAGATCAGATTCTCCCTCTCCTTGGGGGTCTTATCGGGCCAGCGATCCTCCAGCTCCTGTGCAGTCACAAAAGTGATCTCATTGGGGATCACATTGCGGATCTCCGTATAATGACGATTGACGAAATCACTCAGATTACGGATCGCATTGTAGATGGTAACGACCGTCTCGTGCAGATATGCCTGGGTCCTCTGCTCTTTGGTAATGGTCTTCTCCCAGTCCCACTGGTCCACATAGACCGAATGCAGGTTGTCCAGATCCTCATCACGCCTGATGGCGTTCATATCTGTATAAATACCTCTTCCGGGCTCGATCTTATACTTGCCCAGAGCGTAACGCTTCCACTTGGCCAGTGACTGGACGATCTCGACCGTCTGCTCATCCATGCCCTTCAGGGTAAAGCTGACACGGCGCTCGGTGCCGTTCAGATTATCATTCAGACCGGACTGGGGCTCCACGAAAAGCGGTGCGGAGATACGGCGAAGCTTGAGGCCGTATGCCAGTTCCTCCTGAAAATAATCCTTGATTTTTTTGATCGCGCGCTGTGTCTCCATCGGGTACAGGATCGAGCTGTAACCCTCCGGCAGAATCAGATTTGCCATAATTGCCTCCCTTCAGTATTTCCCTTGATGCAAAAATATAACTTATATTAACTGTTTTCACTGATAAAATCAAGTCCACAAAAGGATTTTCAGTCCCTTCCCGTCACATCGGTTCCGCCCCGTCGCCCATACGGCCCAGGGGCCGGTAGACCGTCAGGATCATGGTCACAAAGCAGGCCGTTCCGCCGATCACATTGGAGATGGGTTCTGCCATATAGACGCCCCTTAATCCGAAGCCCAGACCTGGCAGAAGCAGGGTCAGCGGCACCACGATCACCACCTTTCTCAGCAGTGAAAAGGTGATGGCCCGTCTGGCAAAGCCCAGGCCCTGAAAAACGGACTGACCGGCAAACTGCAGGGACATGAAGACAAAACCAAGATCCCCACCAGCTGTCTGGGGAGGGCGATGACTGCCAGCCAGGCAATGATGGTGTAGGCCGTACCGATCATGGCCGTGAACCGGATGCTCTCCCTCACCCGGTGATACTTACGGGCCCCGTAATTATAGCCCATGACCGGCTGAGCGCCGCTGGCGATGCCCAGAACTGCCAGGGACAGAACCTCCCTGATGGAATTCGTGACCGTCATGATGCCCACATAGAGGTCGCCGCCCCAGATCTGCAGCTGGGCGTTGCACACCACCTGGACCAGGCAGTTGGTCGCCTGCATGATAAAGCCGGAGGCGCCGACGGCGCAGATCTCCTTCGCCATGGAGGGAACTACCCGGAAATATTTCCTCGACAGTTTATACAGGGTCCTGGGGCCGGTCAGGAATCGAAAGACCCAGACCGCCGAGACAAACTGACTGATCACGGTGGCCAGAGCCGCCCCGGCCACGCCCATGTGAAGGGCGAAGATAAAAACCGGGTCCAGGATCAGGTTAAGAATGGCCCCGATCATGGTCGTCAGCATACCGATCTTGGGAAATCCCTGAGCATTGATAAATCCATTCAGGCCCGTGGCCATCATGGAAAAGAGCGTCCCCAGCAGATAGATCTTCAGGTAGGCATCCGCATAGACATAGGATGCGTCACTGGCGCCGAAAAGATAAAGGATGGGCTCTCTGAACAGATAACAGACAGCCATCAGGATCACCGAAGCGCCTGCCAGCAGGGCTGCCGATGTGCCCATAAGCTTTGCCGCCCGCTCCTCCTGCCTGGCCCCCCGGGCAATGGCAAAAACCGCCGCGCCGCCGCTGCCGAACAGGCTGGTAAAGGCCGCGATCAGGGTCACCAGGGGGAAGGCCAGGCCCACACCGGTGAGGGCCAGACTGTCCGTTCCGGACAGGTGACCGATATAGATCCTGTCCACCACATTGTAAAGAAGCAGGACCAGCTGGGCCACCGCCAGGGGAACCGCCTGGGACAGAATGTGTCTTGAGACCTTGCCGGTCGAAAAATCATTTGCCATTTGCTGTATAAATCCTCCGCCACTTGCCCGTCCTGTACTCCCCGTAGGAGATCAGCCAGTTGAGAAACCAGCCCATGGGCACCGGGATCCAAACCCAGGCCACGCCGAAACGCGGCGCCATAAGCATGGCCAGAACCACCCGCAGGGTCAGGTTGGCCAGATTGGCCACGGTAAACATCTTCATATCTCCTGCCCCGCGCAGGACGCCGTCCGAAGCCATCTTAAAACCGATGAGGCAGAAGAAGAGCCCCATATATCTTAAATAGGCATGCCCCGTCGCCAGAGCCAGCTGCGTGCCCTCATCCCCAAGAAAGATGCGGATCAGGCCGTCACAGAAGCCTTCCATGACCAGAAACAGAAGCAGGCCGAAGAAAACCACCATCAGGTTGGCCGCCTTATAGCCCTCCGGGACTCTGGTCAGCTTACCGGCCCCGATATTCTGAGCCGTATAGGCAGATACGGCTGTACTGATGCCGGACATGGGCACCACGGCAATGGCCTCCAGACGCATACAGGCCGAAAAACCGGCCAGGACCTCCGAACCGAAGCTGTTGACCACGGACTGGACCAGAAGCAGGCCGATGGAGACGGTGGACTGCTGCATGATGGAAGGCAGGGCGATACGGACCATGGCCGTCATTTCACTGACCGAAAAAAGACCGGACCGGCCGGGGTCAAGACTTTTGATCACCCGCAGGAAAACCAGGCCTGACAGCAGGGCTGAAAGTCCCTGAGCGATCAGGGTCGCCCAGGCCACGCCTGCCACCCCCATGTCAAAACGCAGAACCAGAAGCAGGTCCAGCAGGCAGTTGAAGACCGAGGAAAAGATCAGGAAAAATAAAGGGATCCGGGACTTGCCCAGGGCATTGAACATGGAGGAGAGCGCATTGTACATAAACAGGAAGGGCAGACCCAGAAAATAGATGTTCAGATAGGTCATGGCCGGTCCCATAACATCCTCCGGCGTCCGCAGAACCTGCATCAGAGGCCGCCCGAAGGCCAGACCGATGATCCCGAGAACAATGCTGACCGCCAGAAAGGAAAAAAGGGCCGTGCAGGCCGCCCGCTTCATCCGGCCGTAATCCTTCGCCCCGAAATAGCGGCTCACCACCACAGAGGCACCGATGCCGCCGCCCACGGCCACCCAGATAAAGACGTTGGTCAGGGCGTAGCAGGCCCCGATGGCCGCCAGGGCTTCCTGGCTGACAAAACGGCCAACGATGGCCGAATCCACCATGGTATAGAACTGCTGAAAAAGATTGCCGATGATGATGGGCAGGACAAAAACGGTCAGTGCCCGCATCGGCGGTTTTTGTGTCAGATAATCATTAGTCATATCATGAGAAAAAACCCAAAATCACAGATCGTCTCTGTGATTTTGGGAATAATAAGTCTTATTTCAGGAATCCGTTGATGATCTGAGCCTCGGCTTCCTCTTCAGTCAGACCCAGAGTCATCAGCTTGATGATCTGGTCGCCTGCGATCTTACCGATGGCTGCCTCATGGATCAGGGCTGCGTCAAGGTCATTGGCCTCCAGCTGGGGATCCGCCAGGATACGGGCCTTGTCCATGATGATGGCGTCACACTCGGTGTGGCCGCTGCAGGGCGCGTTGCCCGTGATCCTGGAAACATATTTCTGGTAGGAATGATCCCTGGCCACGGACCTGGAGACCACATCCGCACTGGCACCCTCACCGTTAAGACGGACATCATAGGTGCTGATGGCGGTCTGCTCACCATGGGTCAGCAGACGCTCACGGACGACCAGTCTGGCCCCGGCGGCCAGCTCGGCGATCGTGCTTCTCTCCGTAGAGTCCACACCCTTGATCTGGACCATTTCCATTTCCATGACACTGCCCTCTTCCATATAGACTTCAGTGCCCGGATTCAGGATACGTTTGCCCATGCCGTCGCCGCTGCCGTAATGCTTCTCCACATATTTGACCTTGGCATTCTTACCGACATAAAAACGATGGATGCCGTCGTGCTCGGAGTCCTGCTTGCCGCAGTTGTCAATGCCGCAGCCGGCAACGATCACCACATCACTGTCCTCGCCGATATAAAAGTCATTGTAAACCGTCTCCGTCAGGCCGCTCTCACTGAGCACCACCGGGATATGCACACTCTCATTCTTCGTGCCCGGCTTGATGCGGATATCGATACCGCTCACGCCCTCCTTGGAGATGATGTCGATATTGGCCGTAGTATTTCTGCCGGCCATCTGGCTGTTGGCACGGATATTATAGGCGCCCTTGGGGACTCCCTCCAGATCCGCGATCTCCTTCAGCAGCTGTAATTGAATCTGATCTAACATTACTGCGCACCTCCCTCAAGTTTGACACATGCGCCCACAGCAGAGGCCGTACCCAGAAGCTGCGGCAGGATCTCATCCTTGGGACCGTGCTGAGAGATCTTACCGTCTGCCAGGACCACGATCTCATCCGCGATATTGAGGATCCTCTCCTGATGGGAGATGATCACGATGGAACCATTGTCATTGGTCTTCTGCATATGTTCGAAAACCTGGATCAGGTTCTGGAAGCTCCACAGGTCGATGCCGGCCTCCGGTTCGTCAAAAACCGACAGCCTGGTGCCCCTGGCCAGAACCGTGGCGATCTCGATACGCTTCAGCTCGCCGCCGGAAAGGCTGGCGTTGACTTCACGATTGATATAGTCTCTGGCGCACAGGCCTACCTCAGACAGATAGTCGCAGGCGTCAGCAATGGACAGATATTTTTTCGCAGCGATACGCAGCAGGTCAATGACCTGGATCCCCTTGAAACGGACCGGCTGCTGAAAAGCGAAGCTGATACCCATATTGGCACGTTCGGTAATACCCTTATCCGTAATATCCTCACCGTCAAATAAAATCTGACCGGCTGTGGGCTTTTCAATACCGGCGATCAGCCTGGCCAGAGTGGACTTGCCGCCGCCGTTGGGTCCGGTGATGACCACAAACTTATTCTCGTCGATCTTCAGGCTGATGTCGCTGATGATCTCCTTAGTACCCCTCTCCTCTTCGTTCTCAACTTCGAAGGAGATATTTTTAAGCTCCAGCATAAACTCACCTTTCTTTAAAAAGATAATAATCGTTCTTTTTATTGTAACCTTTATCCCGGGGTTTGTCACGCATATTCAGCATGAAACCCGTTATTATTTCCTGAACATCCGCCGGGCAGCGACAGAGACAGCCTTATAGGCCGGCCCTTCCATGGTCCTGGCCGCTTTGGCCAGTTCATCACGGATATGGATATTCTGCGGACAGTGACTCTCACACTTGCCGCACTTTTTGCACAGGGAGGCATTGGTCGGCTCGGCCCGGAAGGTCGTGCACATGATATACTCCCTCAGGCCCGTAAACCAGCCATCCGTATAATGGACATTATAGCAGCGGAAAATGCCGGGGATATCCACTCCGAAGGGACATGGCTGGCAGTAGCCGCAGCCTGTGCAGGGTACCTTGATCTTCGCGTTGATGGCCCGCCTTACCTTTTGCAGCAGGGCATTGTCCTCAGGGCTGAACTCCCCCGTCCTGACCTCACTTGCAATACGGATATTTTCCTTCAGCATATCCATGGTGTTCATGCCGGACAGGACCACCGAGACCTCCGGCTGATCCCACAGCCACCTGAAGGCCCATTCCGCGGGACTCCTTTTCGGCACTGCCTCCCGGATCAT
>CADAIF010000100.1 GCA_902787905.1 uncultured Lachnospiraceae bacterium | reverse complement strand
TTCGACCTTCACCATTCTGCATCTGATCCGGAACCAGACGGTGGAGATCATCCAGTATGATAATCCCCAGGTCATCCTGATCAGGGATAATGAAAATTACGACTACCCGGTGACGGAGATGACCATCGCCGGCAAGAAGATCCTGCGGTCCGTGGTCCGGCTGCAGGAGGATGATGTGCTGATCATGATGAGTGACGGCTGTCCCCACGCCAGTGCCGACAATACCTACAACATGGCCTGGCAGAGGAAGGACATCATCAGCTTCATGGAGGCCATGGCCATGTGCGGCTACACGGCCAAGACCCTGAGCAGCCTGCTGGTGGAGGAGTGTGACAAGCTTTATGCCCATAAGCCGGCAGATGATGTGACTTCCTGTGTAGTCCGGCTGAGAAAAAGGGTACCGATGAACATCCTTTTCGGGCCGCCGGCCAACCGGGACGATGTGGATCGGATGATGGGTCTGTTCTTTTCCAAAGAGGGCAGGCATATCATCTGCGGCGGGACCACCTCGGGCATTGCCGCCCGCTGGCTCCATAAGCCGCTGAACACCTCCATGCAGGAGGATCTGTCAGATATCCCGCCCATGTCCAGGATCGAGGGCGTGGACCTGGTGACGGAGGGGGTGCTGACGGTCAGCCGTGTCCTTGAGTATGCTCAGGATTATGTGGGCGAAAACCTTCGTTTCGACGAGTGGAGCCGGGGTAAGGACGGGGCCTCCCGCATTGCCGCCTTCCTCTTTGAGGAGGCGACGGACATCAATTTCTATGTGGGCAGGGCTGTCAATCCCGCCCAGCAGAATCCTGACCTGCCGGTCAATTTTCATCTGAAGATGCGGCTGGTCCGGGAGCTGACCGACGCACTTGAAAAGATGGGCAAAAAAATCAAGGTCAGTTATTTCTGATCACGCCGACTTGAGTATGACTGAAAAAAGGCGTATATTATATGAAGAATATGTCAGAAAGGATATTTTAGAACTACTGTGATGGATAATCTGATCTTCAGTCTGAACGCGACCATGCCCGTCTTTTTAATGATGGTGCTGGGCGTCGTCTTCCATGCCATCGGCTGGATCGATGATGTCTTCGCCGCGAAAATGAACAAATTTGTCTTCCTGATCCCGCTGCCGGTCATGATCTTTTATCAGCTGGCCACCACGGATTTCTCGGAATCCTGGGATCCTGAATTTGTGCTTTTCTGCTTCTGCGCCACCTTCCTCAGTGTGGTGATCTGCTGGGCCCTGTCCCTGCTGGTGACCAGGGGCGGCCGCAGAGGTGAGTTCATCCAGGCTTCCTACCGCAGCAGCGCGGCTCTGCTTGGCATTTCCTTTATCGTCAACATCTACGGCAACGCCGGCATGGCGCCCCTGATGATGTTGGGCAGTGTGCCCCTGTATAACATTTTCGCCGTCACGGTCCTGACCGTTTTCAATGAAGAGGACCGGAAGATGGATGCGGCAACCGTAAAGAAGACCCTGAAGGGGATCATCACCAATCCCATCATCATCGGTGTCTTCCTGGGTTTCCTCTGGTCGCTGCTGAAGCTTCCCATGACGACGATCATGTCCAAGACCTTTTCCAATGTGGCTAATCTGGCGTCACCCCTCGGTCTGATGGCCATGGGTGCCAGTATTGATTTCAAGAAGGTGGGCGGCGAGCTCAAGCCGGCCATCGTGGCCGCTTTCATGAAGCTGTGCGGCCTTGCCATCATCTTCCTGCCCATTGCCGTGGCGCTGGGCTTCCGTACAGAAAAGCTGGTGGCTATCCTGATCATGCTGAGTTCAGCGACCACGGTCAGCTGCTTTGTCATGGCCAAAAGTATGGGCCATGAGGGCACCCTGACCTCCAATACCGTGGTGCTGACGACGGTTTTTGCCGCCTTCACCATGACTGCCTGGATCTATCTGCTTCGGATTCTGGGCCTGATTTAAGGAGAACAATAAAGAGAGCCTGCAGAGGCGTGACTTGTCACAGCTTCTGCAGGCTCTTGCTTTGTATGAGTGGTTGAACTTTATTTCACGGTCAGTGTCACCGCGTTGGAGTATTTGACGGTGCCGTTGGCGGCGGTCACCTTGCAGCGGTACTGGTAGCCGTTCCGGCCGGTTGTCGCCGGAACCTTAAGGATCCGGGTTTTATTGCCGGCGGCTGTGGCATTGGTCCAGGTTCCGTTTGCGGAGGTCCTGTACTGCCACTGATAGGACTTGACGCTGCCTGTGACAGTGATCCTGAAGGTGGCCGTGGTGCCGGCCTTGGCGGAGACCGCCTTGGGCTGCATGTAAATGACAGCGGAGTTACCCTCCGTCTTAATGGTATAGGCCGACCAGTCATCCGCGTCCCAGCCGGTGGAAGATGCGGCCCTGTACAAGGTGGCTGCGACCGGGAAGGAATCGTTGTAGATGGCCGGCGCATTGCCCATGAAGTGGACTTCCTTCAGGGAAGTGCAGTCCTCAAAGGCGTAGGAGCCGATGTCGGTGACATTCTTCGGGATGACCATGCCGGTCAGGCCGGAGCAGCCGACGAAGCCGCCGTCCTCGATGACCAGCAGGCTTTCGGGCAGTTCCACCTTTGTCAGTTTGGACGCGTGGTAGAAAGCGGTCTCCCTGATCGTTTTAACGCCCTCCGGAATCCTCAGGAGATTGCCGGCCTTGGCGGCCGGGTAAAGCAGGAGCGCGGTCATATCCTTATTGTAAAGGATGCCGTTGACGGCGGTCAGCTCCGGATTGGCGGCGGCCACCGTGATGGTCGTCAGGCTGGTGCAGTCCGAGAATAAGGGATAGCTGTCGATGGCGGTAGAAGCCCCGAAAGCCACCGCCTTTAAGGCGGCGCAGCCGCTGAAGCATTCATAGCCCAGGACCGCTTTGGCCGGCAGAGTGACACTTGTCAGGCCGCAGTCTTCGAAGGCGAATTCGTCAATGAAGGTGATGCCGTCCGGCATACTGATGGTCTGCAAGGCGCCGGCGCCGCAGAAGGAGGCATAGCCGATCCGGGTGACGGCGGCGGGCACCGTGTAGGCGGTGTCGGTCCTGCCTGCCGGGTAACGGACCAGGGTCTTCTTACCTGCGGTGAAAAGGACGCCATTTGCGCTGACATAGGCGCTGTTACCGCTCTCTACGGTGATCGTCTTCAGGCTGTCTGCCTCGTAAAAGACATCGTCGCCGATGGAAGTGACCGCTTTGGGAATGGTGATCTCCGTCAGGGCCGAGGCACCGAAAAAGGCGTTGTTGCCGATGGATGTCAGCGTGGCGGGCAGACTGACCTTTGTCAGTTTTGTCATGCCTGAGAAGTTGAACTCGCCGATGGCGGTGATCCCGGACTCGATCACCAGGCTTGTCACCTGGTCCCGGACATCCCTCCAGGGCGGGGTGGTGTCAGGAAGGGCCGCACTGCTGCCGGCCGGGAAGATGGTCAGGACGCCGTTTGACAGACGCCACTCGGCATCTCCGAAAAGACCGGACATGACACTTTCTCCGCCGGGCAGGCTGCTGTTGTAGTGTTTGGATGCCAGGGACAGATAGTTGGTCGGCACATAAGATGAAGAGGACGAGGTGTAGACCCTGGGCATGGCCTTGATGGTGATGGCATTCCACTGGCTTTTGGCGCCTGTGTAGTAGACATCTGCCAGGCTGCTGCAGTCACGGAAAGCACTGGATTCGATATAGGTCACAGAGGTCGGGATCTGAATGGCCGTCATCTCATCCAGCCCCATGAAGGCCTGGGTGCCGATGGCGGTGACGCCGTCCTCGATCAGGACATTTTTGATCTGACTGCGGTATTCAAACCAGGGAGATGTGACCGTGTAGGAGCCGCTGTAGGTGATCTGGGCGTAGGTGGGGATCTTCCCGCTGCCGCTGATGGTCATCAGACCGTCGGCATCGATCATATACAGGAGGGCGCCGTCGGCGAAGGTCCCCCAGGTGTAGCTGCCGGCCTTCAGGATGGCAAAATCAGAGTTTTCGACGGTGCCGTCTGTGAAGGTGACGACGCATCTGTACTGGTAATCATTCTTGGCTGCGGTGACCGCGACGGTCAGGGTCCGCGTCTTGTTGCCGGTGGCCGGAGAATCCGCCCAGGCATAGCCGTAGCCCTTGCGCCACTGCCACTGATAGCTCTTTACGGTGCCGATGGTCTCGACAGAGAAGGTGACCTTGGCGCCGGCCTCGCCCACAGCCATCTGGGGCTGGGCGGTGATGGCGCCTGCGTTGACGGTCAGCAGGGCGGGATCGGAGGTCTTTGTGCTTCCGTTTTTGAAGGTGACCACGCAGCGGTAGCTGTAACCGTTCCTGCCGGTGGTGGCCGGTACCTTCAGGGTATCGGTCTTGTTGCCGGCCGCGGTGGCATTGGCCCAGGCTGTAGAGCCGCTTTTGCAGTATTCCCACTGGTAGCTGACCGGGCTGCCGGAAGCCGCCACATGAAACTCAGCCGTCAGTCCTGCGGCGATCGTGACCGCTGCCGGCTGCTCGCTGATGGCGTTGGGTGTGACGACCAGCTGTGCCTCTTCGGAGATGTCCTGCGTCCCGTTTTTGAAGGTAACGACGCAGCGGTACCAGTAGTTCTGCCTGTTCAGGGTGGCAGGCACCTTGAGGGCAGCCGTCTTATTGCCGGTCACCTGGGCGTTGGCCCAGGTCTCGGAATTATCCTTCCTGTACTCCCACTGGTAGCTGCTGACCTCGCCGCTGACGCTCACCGTGAACTGGGCGGTCTCGCCCTCATTGGGGTACTGACTGACGGGGTCGGTGGTGAT
This sequence comes from uncultured Lachnospiraceae bacterium, assembly GCA_902787905.1. Taxonomy (GTDB): domain Bacteria; phylum Bacillota; class Clostridia; order Lachnospirales; family Lachnospiraceae; genus UBA2912. The sequence continues at coordinate 2,124 of CADAIF010000100.1, read as the reverse complement.
CTTCGACGGCGCGTAGGTGTAGGTGACGGCGCTGCTCTGACCGGAGACCAGTATCCAGGTGCTGACGGTTTCCGTATCCTGGTACATGGCGCTGACAGTGAATTTATAGTCGCCGGGCGAGACATCCTGTTCATCCAGAAAAGCGGCCAGATCAAGGCTGGTATCCGTGGTATAGGTATCATCCAGGTCACTGCTCGTCGACTGGATATAGTAGCGGACATTGGTGTGGCCCTCTGTGTCCGTGAAGGGATCCCAGGAGAGGATGCCGCCGTTGACCACGACATTGGTGACGGGCTCAAAGGCAAAGCGGCCGGCCCTTGTTTCAGATGTGACGACCTCACTGTTTTTGAGGGTGTCACTCGTGGCGTAAAGGGTGAAATAATAATTCTGGGCGGCATACTTCATATCCAGGCCGAAATAGTACCTGGTCTGGTCCGCAGGCAGCGTTTTGCCTGTGCCGTTTTTCAGTGAGATGACATAGCCGGAGGCGCCGGGGACGGCGTCCCAGACAGCCCAGCAGCCCTCCCAGCGGATATTGGCCGGGGCGTCGATGTGGGCCCTGCCCTCAAAATGATAGACTGGACTTTCGCTGATGGCGATATCCTTTTCATTCATATCCTCGGCGGAGATGGTGACGGTGTAATCGCCGCTTTCAGCGTCGATCTCCTCCAGGGCCGCCTTCAGGTTATGACTGGTCTCAGAGATTCGGTAATTGTCCATGCCGTTGGTCGCGTAGACAAAGTAGGTGACGGCCCCCTCAAAGGGGTCCCAGCTGACGATGCCGTCTTCGGAAACCTGAAGGCCCGAAAGGGGCGGCAGGTCTTCGGCAGCGAAGGCTGTCTGAGGGATCAGGCCCAGGACCAGAAGAAGGGCCAGGATCAGACAGGCCAGCTTATTGATAAAATTTCCCATTAAAGAATCCTCCCTGCAACATATGATTGTGAAGCGCTATTAACATTGTAGTAAATAAACGCGATACCGTCCATATGTCTATTTACTTCACGGTCAGTGTGGCCGTGTTGGAGAAGAGGCTGCTGCCGTCATAGAAGGTGACCTTGCAGCGGTACTGATAACCGTTTCGGCTGAGAGTGACGGGCACCGAAAGCTGCCTGGTCTTGTTGCCCGCGGCCGTGGCGTTGGCCCAGCTGCCGGTCGAGGCCTTGCGATACTGCCACTGGTAACTGCTGACAGTGCCTGTGACAGTGACGCTGAAGACGGCCGTGCTGCCTGCGGAAGCGGTCACGTTTTTGGGCTGCCCTGTAATGGCAGCGCCGGTGACGGTCAGCTTAGCCGCATTGGAATATTTGACGGTACCGTCGGTGCCGGTGACCTTGCAGCGGTACTGATAGCCGTTTCTGGCGATGGTGGCCGGGACCTTTAAGGTCCGGGTCTTATTGCCCGAAGCCGTGGCATTGGCCCAGCTGCCGTCGGCAGAAGTACGATACTCCCACTGATAAGACCTGACCAGGCCTGTGGCGGTGATCCGGAAGACGGCCGTACTGCCCGCAGCCGCAGTGACCGGTGAGGGCTGATTATAAATAGCGACCGTATCTGCCTCTTCCTGAAGCAGATAGTTCTGCCATTCCGATTCCGTCCAGCCGGTGGAAGAGGACTTATAATAGATGGTCGTTCCTGTTTCAAAGGGATTATAGCCGCATGACGGCGCATTGCCGGCAAAGTGGACCTCTGTCAGGGCCGTGCAGTCTGTGAAGGCAAAGTCTCCGATCCAGGCGACATTTTTGGGGATCATGATCTTTGCCAGTCCGCTGCAGACGGCAAATGCATTCGCTTCAATGTCCGTCAGACTGTCGGGCAGATCTATCCGGGTCAGATTGCCGGCGAAGGCAAAGGCCGAGTCAGCAATGACCTGTACGCCCTCCGGCACCCGGTAATAGTTTGCCGTCTTGCCGGCCGCATAGGTGATCAGCGTCGTCATGTCCTTATTAAAGAGGACCCCTGCTTCAGCCGTCAGATAGGGGTTGGCCGCATCTACGGTGATGGTCTTTAAGGCCGGGCATTTCAAGAAGGGCCCCATGGCAACATCTGCGTTTTTGCCGATCGTGACGCTGGTCAGGAACAGGCAGCGCTGGAAGGCATTTTCCTTGACAAAGACCTGATCCGGCA
>CADAIF010000099.1 GCA_902787905.1 uncultured Lachnospiraceae bacterium | reverse complement strand
CCGCTTTTTATCATCCTGCTGAACGTGCTGCTTTATAAAAAGAAACCGACGCGCATAGAGATCCTGTGCAGCATCGGCGTTTTCGGCGGTATCCTGTTTTTCTTTATCGAGAAGCTGTCCACCCAGGGCATGATCGGTAATTTCATGGCGATCCTGTCCGGTGCCCTGTATGCGGTGGTCTTCCTGATGAAAAGATTTCCGGGAGCCAATTATGAGAGCTCGATCCTCATATCCTGTGTCATCAGTTTTATCGTTGGCATTTCCTGGTACGGGAGCGTCGAATGGACGCCGGAGAATATTGCCTTTCTGGCGGCCAGCGGTATCCTTCAGAACGGACTGGGCTTTGTTTTCCTCAGCCTGGGCCTGGCGCAGGTTTCCGCCATTGCGGCGGCGCTCATCTCCACCATCGAGCCTGTCCTCAATCCCATCTGGACCATGCTCGCCTTCGGGGAGATGATCGGTCCCATGGCTTTCATCGGCGCCGCCATGGTGCTTATTTCGTCGCTGGCTTATAATATTCTAAGCAGCAGAAAGAGCAGCGGGCATAAAACATATCCCAGTCAACCCTCTTATCCGGAAAGGAATTGATGATGACCCAGGAAAAACTTGAAAAGATCGATGTCAATGGCGTGACCCTGCATTACGCGGTATATGGTGAGGGAAAGCCGGTTGTTCTGGTACACGGAAACGGCGAAGACCACCATCTTTTCGACACGGAGATCCGGCAGCTGACAGCGGCCGGCTACAAGGTCTATGCGCCTGATTCCAGAGGCCATGGCGCGAACAGCCGTGAGCAGGAATACCATTATGAAGATATGATGGAAGATATGTATCAGTTTATACAGGCACTTGGGCTTGAAAAGCCTGCCTTCTACGGTCACAGTGACGGCGGCATCATCGGCCTGCTGCTTGAAAGCAGGCACCCGGGCACCCTGGGGCTTTTGGCAGCCAGCGGAGCGAACCTGGAACCGGAGGGGCTTTTGCCTTCATTTCTGGCTAAGTTCAGGATGATCAATGAAAGCCAGCCCCATCCCCTGACCACGCTGATGCTGACGGAACCGCATATTGCTCCCGAGTCCCTGGCGGCCATTAAGATCCCGGTGCTGCTGACGACCGGGGAAAATGATCTGGTGCTGCCGGAGGAGACCCGGCGGATCGCAGACCATCTGCCTGACGCCCAGTGGATCGAAGTCCTCGGTGAGGATCATGGCAGTTACATTGGCGGCAGCCCGGTCATGGGGAATCTGCTGATCGATTTTCTGAAGGAAAAGAGCTATTAAATATCAAAGCAATGAGGAGGGCTGCCGTAACATTTGTGGTTACGGCAGCCCTTTTCATATAGCGTGCCCGGGGGTCTTTGTTTTAAATGGAATTCATGTATTCATTGGTTAATTCTTCTGATGATGACATATAGACGTCATAAAGTTTGGCAGACCATTCCGAGTAACCCTCTGCATCGCCGTGAGTCATCATATAGGTCGCCATCTTCTCTACGCCTTTGTTGCTGATTTCGGCCAGTTCTTCTATCTTTGCGGTACAGATCTCAGCCTTTTTGTCAATATCCTGACCATCAGCTTCTTCATGATATTCCTGAAGCATCTCCTGGGTCCGATCCTTCAGTTTCTGCTCATAGGTGTTATAGATATCTTCGTATCCTGAGGCATCCTTCTGGGCTTCGGTCTCTGCTTCGGTTTCTGCCTCCGTCTCTGCTTCTGTTTCAGTTTCAGACTCTTTTATCTCTTCAGAGGACGGAACCGGTGCTTCCCCTGTCCATGTCCGGACATTGAGTGTGACAGTCTCAAAAGTCTGTGTGTCGATCAGATTGTCATATTCATTACCATCGCTGTCCCTGAGATAGGTATATTTCAGCTCTGTATTCGGTGCGATGCTCTGACCGGTGATAACGAACTGCCTGAGAAGACCCTGATCGGAGATGTCAATATAACTGCCGTCTTCCGCTGCGATGTTCAATGCGATGGTTCCGGCACCATAGCTGTCAAGGTAATCGCCGCCCAGTGATTCATAGCCGACACTGGCCAGGTTTTTTCCGACATAATTCCGAATATAATAGGTGTAACGGTCCGGTGAGGGCTGGATCTCGGTAAGTTCGACTGAGGGCTCTTCCCCTCCGACTTTCTTTACTGTCAGATCTATTTTTTCATAGGTCTGGTGCTCGATCAGGTTGTCATACTCATTACCCTCAGAGTCTTTTTGGAAAGTGAGTTTAACCTCGGTGTTTGGAGCGGGACACTGGTCTGTAACGACATAGTTTTTCAGATCCTCTTCGTTATCCGGGCCGACGTATGAACCATCCTCCGTGACATAGGTAATCTCCAGTAATCCGGCACCGATGCTGACCATTCTGTCGCCTCCTAATGAGCTGTATCCGACGGAAGCTGCGTTCAGGCCGATATAATTATCGATATACTGAGTGTATTTGTCAGGAGAAGGTGTTAAGGAAAAAGAACTGTCCTGTTCAACAGCCGTTTCTGACGTCTGCGGCGGCTCAGGTGCTTTCGAATTGCTGCCTCCGCAGGCGGCTGTCATGAGGATGCCTGTGATCATTACTGATAATAATACTTTTCTCTTCATAGATGATTACTCCCTTGTTTTATAATTCGGCAGACATCAGTTCGTCCAGCGTGACACCGTATCTGGCGGCAATTGCCTTGGCGGTCTGTATGTCCGGCTGCCGGTAGCCGCTTTCATAGTTGGCGATGGTGGTCGCGCCGTAGCCAAGCGCGTCACCCAGTATCTTCTGGGTATCGCCGTGCCTGATCCTGAGTTTCCTTATGTTCTGACCGATGGTGTTTTCTTTTTTCATAGTTTCCCCGCATTCCATATTCCCATTATATAGACTTTTTACTACGCCCGTATTCACGATACGTGAAGTCGGTTTGTCCTCTTTCCATATGGAGTTTTCTTTCATTTACAGCCCTTTCTGCCGATGGCGGATTTCGTGAGACGGTCACGAATAGTGAAGTGTTACACTACAGGACTTGTAAATTTCGCGGAGAAAAGGGGGGAGGGGGACAGAACCGTCCCCTGTCCACCCCTGTCCTCAAAAAGAGAGGCCGGGAGAAACGTGGCGTTTCTCCCGGCCTCTTTCAGCTTCAGGTCTTGTTTGTTTGGTTTTTCAGTTTACTATTTCAGTTTCAGGCCGTCCTTGAAGGCCTCGCCGACGCGTTCGGTCACCTTGTAATAGCCGTGGGTGTAGGGATCGAAAGCAATGGCGTTTACCAGTGTCATATCGACCTTGCCGTCTCTCATGACGCGCTCATCCGCTGTCACGTTCACGACCTTGCCGATGACGCCGCAGCCGTAGGCGTTATCCTGATATTCGACAAATTCGCACTCCAGGCACAGGGGGAATTCGTTGATCACAGGCGCGTCGACCATTTCGGCCTTGCTTGCGGTCAGGCCGCTTCTGGCAAATTTGTCTGTGACATGATTGCCGGATTCAACGCCGAAGTAATCTGCTTCCACCACATGGGCAGCATCCGCGATGCTGACGGTAAAGGCGCCTCTGGCTTTGATATTTTTGACAGTCTTATGGGTCTCGGTCAGATTCAGTGCGACCGTGTTGCGCTCCTGCATGGTTCCCCAGGCTGCGTTCATGACATTCACGCTGCCGTCCTCATTGTAGGTGGCGACCATCAAAACCGGCATCGGGAAAATGCCTTCTGTAATTTTCAGTTTTTCTCTCATCATGCATACCTCTTTTACATTTAAATATACAGACCATCCGGTCTCTTCTTAATTATAATCGAAGTCGGATAATTTACAAGTCCTCGTATCTAAGGAAGGTGCTATCTCAAAGGAAAGCGAAAAATGTTGATCCTGCCGATTTATTTGAGAGAAATACTTGTAAAAAGTTGTAAAAGAACGTATAAAGAATAATAAGTTGTGAAAGGTTGTGAAATAATGGCAGATAATCCGTTTTCTTTGTCTTTTGGGAGAACGCCGGTCAGTTTTATCGAGCGTGAATATCAGAGCAGGGAAATACTGGACAGCTTTACTGCGAAGAACCCCTCCTATCAGGTATGCATGATCACCGGGGTAAGGGGGGCGGGGAAAACGGTTTTGCTCTCTGATATTGCAGACAAGCTCAGAATAGAAGACCGATGGATCGTAGTGGATCTGAACCCGGAACGGGATCTTCTTCAGATGCTGGCGGCAGAACTGGTAAACCGCAGAGATCTTATAGAAATATTCAGAGAGGCTCGGATCAACCTGTCTTTTCTGGGATTTGGCCCTGAGATTGAAGATGAGCCACCGGTTACTGATATCGTTGCAGCTCTGCGGCGAATGCTGGAAAAACTGACAAAAAAGAATAAAAGAATACTTATTACGATTGATGAGGTTACATCTTCGCAGAGAGTTCGGGAATTTGTCAGTCAGTTTCAGATTTTTATGCGTGAAAGACTGAATGTATTTCTCCTGATGACCGGTTTATATGAAAACATCTATGAGCTTCAAAATCAAAAAACATTGACATTTTTATACCGTGCGCCCAAGGTTGTATTAAAGCCGCTTAGTCTGCCTCTGATTGCCCGGAAATATGGGGAAATCTTTAGTCTGAATGAAGCAGATGCGTTGGATATGGCTAAAGCAACAAAAGGCTACTCGTTTGCGTTTCAGGTACTCGGGTATCTGTGCTGGACGACAGGGAGAACCTGGAAAGATGTTTTGCCCGAATATGATACCTGTCTTGAAGACTATGTTTATGAAAAAATATGGAGCGAATTATCACAAAAAGATAAGTTGGTTCTTCTGGCTATGTGTAATGCAAAATCATCAAAGGTGGAGGATATTCGCCATAAGATGGACATGAATTCCAATAATTTTACAGTTTATCGGGCGCGTTTACTGAAAAAGGGAATCGTTTACGTGCCTGAATACGGTCAACTTGCCTTCTCCCTGCCGCGATTTGCTGAGTTTATACTCAGACAGGATATACTATAACGATGATACTGAGAAAATGTATAAGAATAAGAATCTTTAAGGAGAAGATTGACCTATGATTGGCATCGTGATTCTGCTGTTTTTATATCTGATCGTTCTGGAGCTGTCCAAAAACACACTGGCCGGGTGGGGGATCGCTCTCGCTGTTACGGCCGTTTATCTGATCCTGCGTCATCGCTTCAAAAAGCGGTCTGAAAAGAAGAGAAGAGGGCCTGTGCTGCTTATGGCCCTTCTCTGGCTGCTCATCCTGGGCCTCAACTATAAGGTCACGGAACCGCCTTTCCGCTGTCTGCCAGCCGTAGAGGCCGGCAGTCCGGAGCCGACAGATGTCATCCGTCTGTCCCAGGGGGAACTGACAGGTGTCTATAATCAGGATCACACGGCCAGGGTTTACGCAGGTATTCCCTATGCCGCGCCTCCGGTAGGCGACCTGCGTTTTAAGGAGCCGCAGCCGGCAGAGAGCTGGGAAGGCGTCAGGGCCTGTGACCACTTCGGCCCCATGGCCATGCAGCAGCGGAGCAGTGAGTTTTATAATTCCCTGACCGATCTTCTGGGTCTTCATAAGTTCAGGGTCAGTCTGAAGGACAACTACCGGGAGGCCATGAGTGAGGACTGCCTGTATCTGAATGTGTTTACACCGGCAAAGGACAGCGATGAACCTCTGCCCGTCCTTTTCTTCATCCATGGCGGGTCCCTGATGACCGGTCAGTCTTCCTACACCGAATACCGGGGAGAGGACCTGGCCTCCCAGGGGATCATTGTGGTCAATTTTGCCTATCGGCTGGGCGTTTTCGGCTATTATGCCAACGAAGCCCTGGCTGAGGAATCACCGAACGGGACCACCGGCAACTACGGCCTGCTGGACCAGATCGCTGCCCTGACCTGGGTGCATGACAACATTGCGGCCTTCGGCGGTGATCCGGATCAGATCACCATTGCGGGAGAGTCCGCGGGATCCTCCAGCGTAAACGCCCTCTGTGTGTCGCCTCTGACTGAAGGGTTATTTGTCCGGGCCATTGCCGAATCCAGCGGGATCACGGCCAGGAAGCCCTATCATACCTTCCGTCAGATGCCGGATGCCCTTAAGATGGGGCAGGACATTATGACGGAGATGGGCGCTGAGGACATGGAAGCCCTGCGTGCCCTGCCGGCAGACAGGCTGGTGGAGACCGGGTACCAGAACAACGCCATGACGGTTGACGGCTATGCCATCACGAAGATGCCATATCTGTCCTATCTTGCCGGGGAGAACCATGAACAGGCTCTGTTGAACGGCTTTAATGCCAAGGAGGCAGATGCCTTTATGCTGGGGGTCAAGGCGACAGAGGAGAATTATGAGGAGCTCCTGAGGGGCGCTTTCGGAGAGTATGCCTCGGAAGCCGCGGCCCTGGTGCCGGCCGGCTCCGTGACCCGGGACCAGAAATTCATCATCGACGCGGGCGGCGACGCCAAAGGGGCCCTTCTGCATCTTTACAGCGCGGCCTGGTTTACCTACAGCCATGAACTGTGGAGTGAGGATGTGGCAGCCCAGGGACGGCCTGTCTATGAGTACTATTTTACAAAGAAGAATCAGTCTCTGAGCAATTATCACGCCGGGGAAATGCCCTATGCCTACGGTAATCTGTGGCGGCATCCGGGACTTTACGATGCTTCGGATGAGGCTCTCTCCGAGACCATGCAGGCCTACTGGGTAAATTTCGTGAAGACGGGCGATCCCAACGGCGAAGGTCTTCCGGAGTGGCAGGTCAGGGACACCGGGCACAGGCAGCTTCTGGAACTGGGTGAGACGGTGCAGATGATCGACGACCCTTATCAGAAAATATATGCAATTCTGGACCGATATCAGGGCCGATAATTGGATAGCTTTTTTTCGCCCGCTGTGATAGGATATTAATTACGGAATCAGAATTTTTATGTGAAGCGCATTTGACGATAGAGAGGAAAACATGGATCGAGCAGAGTTTTTGTATATTGTCCCCTGTCNNNTGTATATTGTCCCCTGTCATTTCGGGACAGAGGCGGTATGTAAAAGAGAAATATATGATCTCGGTTACGAGATTGAAAGCGTGGAGGACGGGCGTGTCCTCTTTTGGGGAGATGCCGAGGCCATGGCCAGGGCCAACATCTTTTTGCGGACGGCGGAGCGAGTCCTGCTGTGCACCGGCCGTTTTAAGGCGGAGACCTTTGACGAGCTGTTTGAGGGGGTCAAGGCCATCGACTGGGCCCGTTTTATCCCAAAGGACGGACGTTTCTGGGTTAAAAAGGCCTCCACGGCCAGAAGTAAGCTTTTTTCAAGCTCGGACATCCAGTCTATCGTCAAAAAGGCGATCGTAGAGCGGCTGAAGCTGACCTACAGGATCGACTGGTTCAGCGAGGAGGGGGACAGCTTCCCCTTAAGAGTTTTCATTTTAAAGGATGAGGTGACCATCGGCCTGGATACCACCGGCGAATCCCTGCACAAACGGGGCTACCGGCAGATGACGGCCAAAGCCCCGGTCTCTGAGACCCTGGCGGCCTCTCTGCTCCTGCTGACGCCCTGGAATAAGGACCGTATCCTGGTGGATCCTTTCTGCGGCAGCGGCACCTTTCCCATTGAAGCCGCGATGATCGGCATGAATATGGCGCCGGGCATGAACCGGTCCTTCACGGCCGAGTCCTGGGGGCATATTCTGCCCCAAAAGGTCTGGTATGAGGTCGTGACAGAGGCCAATGACCTGATCGATGAGGATGTCCATCTGCATATCCAGGGCTATGACCTGGATCCGGATGTGATCAGGAGCGCCATGGCCAATGCCCGTATGGCCGGCGTGGATCATCAGATCCACTTTCAGCAGCGGGATGTCAAGGACCTGAGACAACCGAAAAAGTACGGTTTTCTGATCACCAATCCGCCCTACGGGGAAAGGCTGGAGGACAAGGAAGCCCTGCCGGCCCTGTATCAGACCATCGGTGAGGCTTTCAGGCGCCTGGACAGCTGGTCCATGTTCCTGCTGACCTCTTATGAGGACGCCGAGCGTTATATCGGCCTGAAAGCAACAAAAAACCGTAAGATCTACAATGGTATTATCCGAACTTATTTTTACCAGTTTATGGGACCTAAACCGCCAAAAGTCAGAAAATAAACAGGAGGTAAATGTGAAACACTTAAAGCGTTTCATTATTCTGGCGATTCTTCTGACTGCTGTTGGCCTGATCAGCCTCCTGAGGATCGGCGAGCCCGACACGACACTGGCCGGACACGCGTCTGCCGCTCTGGAGAGCTATTACCATGAGATCGAAGCTGATGATATCAACAGCAGGCAGATTTTACTATATATAGATGGTTCCCAGCCTGACATGGTGGAACCGTCAGATCTTTTTATGTCCGACGAGCTTGCCCTGCTGGCGCCGGCGGACACGATCAACGATATTTTTCATTGCAGTATGTCTGTTCTTTCCGGCGGACGTTACCTCTTCGGGAAAGATACGGCTTCATGCCTGATCGATACGGTTGAAGGCAGTTATCAGATCGGGGAAGAATGGCAGGACGGCCCGGTGTCCGCGAAGGATGAACAGGGGCGCCTTCTGGTTTCCCTGCCGCTTCTGGCTGACTGTTTCGGCTACGATTACAGGTGGGAAGATGCTGAGAATGCCGCCTATCTGGCCGCTCCGGTGGCGGGGCCGTCGGTCGTGCCTGAGGCTTATGATCTCAGGGATGAGGGCCGCGTCTCCGAGGTGCGGGACCAGGGCAGCTGGGGAACCTGCTGGGCCTTTGCGTCACTCGGCGCCCTGGAATCTTCCCTGCTTCCTGAGCGCAGCATGACCTTTTCAGCAGATCATCTGGTCAGGACGAACGGTTTTAACATGTCTCCCGGAGACGGGGGCGACTACAATATTGCCCTGGCCTATCTGACCTCCTGGCGCGGACCTGTCAGCGAATCCGAGGATCCCTACGGGGACGGATACGCCGCTGAGGATCTGACGGCCGAAGTCCATCTGCAGGAAGCACGGATCCTGGGGAATCAGGATCTGACGGAGATCAAGCATCTGCTCATGGCCTACGGGGCCGTTCAGTCCGCCATTTATTCCCAGCCGGATATCAGCCAGCTGTCGGATTATTATGAGGAAGATACAGCTGCCTACTATTGTCCGGAAGAGGAGATCTGCAATCACGATATCACCATCATCGGCTGGGATGATCATTATTCCAGAGACAACTTCAAGATCCGGCCGGAGCGTGACGGCGCCTTCATCTGCAAAAACAGCTGGGGACAGGGCTTCGGTATTGACGGTTTCTTCTATATTTCCTATGAAGACCCCAATATCGGCAGACACGGGATCGTCTATACCCGTGTGGACGATGTGGATAATTACAGGACCGTCTGCCAGTCCGATCTTCTGGGCTGGACCGGCTCCATCGGCTACAATGAACCCGGTGCCTGGTTTTCCGCTGTCTATTCGTCGGAGCAGGAGAGCAAGTTGAGCGCGCTGGGCTTTTATGCCACCGGCCCCGGGACGGCTTACGACATCTACATGGTCCACGATTTTGAGGAAACCGGCGACATGGAAAGGCGCGAACTCATCCAGTCGGGCTATTTCGATGAACAGGGCTATTACACTGTGGATCTGGAAAGCCCCCCGGTCGTGGAACAGGGAGAACGTTTCGCAGTGGTCATTCATATATGGACAAAGGATTCCGTCCATCCGGTAGCGGTGGAGTACGCGGCCAATGAGCTGACGGAGACCGCGGATATCAGCGACGGTGAAAGCTATATGAGTTATAATGCGGGCACATGGAGCCGGATGGAGACATCCACCCAGTGCAACGCCTGCCTGAAGGTCTATCTGGACTGACCCGGGCAGTGATCAGATAAAGGAGAAAATATGAGAACGATCATCTTTGCCACATCCAATCAGAATAAAATGCGTGAGATCCGTGAGATACTGGCGGGCCTTCACTTAAATATCCTTTCTATGAAGGAGGCGGGGATCGAGGCCGATATCGTGGAGGACGGCAAGTCCTTTGAGGAGAACGCGCAGATCAAGGCGGAAACCATCCGGAATATCTCCGGAGAGATCGTACTGGCAGATGATTCCGGCCTGGAGATCGATTATCTGGGCGGCGAGCCGGGTATCTATTCCGCCAGATATATGGGAGAGGATACCTCTTACCATGTGAAGAACGGCAGCCTGATCGAGCGTCTGAACGGCGTTCCGGATGAGGAGAGGACTGCCCGTTTCGTCTGCGCCGTGGCCGCAGCCTTTCCGGACAGGGAGACGCAGGTGGTCCGCGGGACCATCGAGGGACGGATCGGTTATGAGGAGGCCGGCGAAAACGGCTTCGGTTACGATCCCATCTTCTACGTGCCGGAGTATGGCTGCACCACAGCGGAACTGGATCCGGAGAAAAAGAACGAGATCAGCCACAGGGGAAAGGCGCTCAGGATGATCCTGCCCATTCTCCGGGATTATCTTCAGGCAGAGTAGGGGGACCGGGACAAGATGCTTTATGTGATCATGAGTGATACGCACGGAAGAACCTCAGCGATTGACAGAATCTTCAAAGGCAGGCCGAGGCCCGATGGCGTGATCCATCTGGGCGATATCGAGGGAGATGCGCCCTATCTGAATGCCATTGCCGGCTGCCCGGTTTATCTGGTGCCCGGAAACTGTGACTATTTTGTCAGAGAACCCAGGGAAAAGATCCTTCAGCTGGGAAAGCACCGTATTCTGCTGGCCCACGGCCATCAGTACCATGTGTCTTCCGGTCTGGAAGGGCTGAAGTGGGCGGCCAGGGAAAAGGGCTGCGACTATGCTTTTTTCGGTCATACCCATAAGCCCTGCCTGGCGGAAACGGGAGATGTGACCCTGGTCAATCCCGGCAGCGCGGCCCTTCCCCGTCAGGCGGACCATAAGGCCAGCTATGCTCAGCTGGAAATCGATGAGGCCGGAGATTTTCATATCAGCTTTCATTATTTACAAAAATCGCTTGACATTTAACTGTTCCTACGCTAAAATATAACTTGCGTCGAAAAGACCAAGTTTGGCGGGGTGTGGCTCAGCTTGGCTAGAGCGCTTGATTTGGGATCAAGAGGTCGCAGGTTCAAATCCTGTCACCCCGATGATTCATCTTTAAAGTCGCACCGGTAAATGTTCATGAGTCTGTAGCTCAGCTGGATAGAGCAACGGCCTTCTAAGCCGTGGGTCGGGGGTTCGAATCCCTTCAGGCTCGTTTCCCGGACCTGCTGCTGCAAGCAAAGCAGCTGTCAGTGTTTGAGGTATGGTGGGTATAGCGCAGTTGGTTAGCGCGCCAGATTGTGGCTCTGGAGGCCCAGGGTTCGAGTCCCTGTACCCACCCTTTTAAGGAAAATTTGCTAATGTGCAGGATAATGGGCTATCGCCAAGCGGTAAGGCACAGGACTTTGAC
>CADAIF010000098.1 GCA_902787905.1 uncultured Lachnospiraceae bacterium | reverse complement strand
TCTCTGATCTCATATTCTTCAGGCACCATGTCGAAGTAGATCCATGTGCCGTCCTGAGCGGGCAGCATACCCTTGGACCTGAGGATGATGCCGTAGTCCTGTGTCTCAGACAGGGCCTTAAGGATGGACTCAACCTCTTCCTTCGTGTATTTACGCGGTGTCTCAACGCCCCAGCTGGTGAAGATCTCATCCGCGTCATGGCCATGATGGTGATGATGATGGTGATGATGATGCTCATGCTCGTCGTCATCGTCATCATCGTCGTGGTGATGGTGGTGATGCTCGTGCTCGTGCTCATCCTCATCATGGTCATGATGATGGTGATGATGATGGTCGTGGCAGTCGCACTCCTCGTCGTCATCGTCGTCGTCCTCGGCAAAGATCATATCCTCCAGGGAGACCGGCTTTTCCATAACGGCCAGCAGCTGGGCGCCTGTCAGCTGATCCCAGGGTGTGGTGATGATCTGGGCATCCTTGTTATGCTCACGAAGCAGGGCCACCACAGCCTCCAGCTTCTCCTGGCTGACATTCTGGGTACGGCTCAGCACGATGGTGCTCGCGCTCTCGATCTGGTTATTGTAGAACTCACCGAAGTTCTTCATGTACATTTTGCACTTATTGGCATCCGCCACAGTGACCATGCAGCTGATCTCCAGCGGTGCCTCTTCTGTCACACCCTTGACGGCTTTGGCCACATCAGACAGTTTGCCTACGCCTGAGGGCTCAATGATGATCCTGTCAGGGTTAAACCTGGCAACGACCTCTTTCAGGGCTGCGGCAAAGTCGCCAACCAGTGAGCAGCAGATGCAGCCTGAATTCATTTCTGTAATGTTGACACCGGCATCCTTCAGGAAACCGCCGTCGATACCGATCTCACCAAACTCGTTCTCGATCAGAACGACCTGCTGGCCCTGGAAAGCCTCTTCGATCAGCTTTTTGATCAGTGTTGTCTTACCGGCTCCGAGGAAACCGGAGATAATATCAATTTTTGCCATAATGGCATGCCTCCTTTTATAAAGAAAAACATTTATAAGTTAATGTAAGCTACCCATAGCCTTATTATTTTAAAGCCTTTAACCGACAAAATCAAGCCCTCTGCGGCATTCTTTCTGATTTTCTTCCGTCCCCGCCTGCTTTTTTAAGGGAACCTGAAGCTGAAAGCTTTACAGAAAGGGTCAGAAAGCGTATAATAATGGATGTATTTGCTAGGGGCGCTTTTTGCTGAGAGGCCGCAAGGCCAACCCTTTGAACTTGATGTGGATAATCCCAACGCAGGAAAGCAGATCATAACATACGATCATACCTTTTTATATGGAAGGGATCGGGGAATATTTTTCCTTTTCCGGTCTGAAATGTTATGTAGGCAGCGGTTATCCACATCGCTGCTTTTTTTGTATTGATCACGACATAAAAAGGAGAAAAACATGAAACTGTCACAGCATCTTTACGACCAGGTGAAGGACATCTGGGAAGCTTATCACGATCATCCCTTTATTCAGGCTCTGGGAGACGGCAGTCTGCCCATCGAAAAATTCCGCTTCTACATGCTGCAGGACTATGCCTATCTGTATGACTATGTCAAGGTCTTCGCCCTGGGCATCGTCAAGACGAACGACCCGGAGATCATGCGCTTTTTCGCGGACTTTGTCTCTTCCACTCTCAACGGGGAAATGAGCATCCACAAGGCCTGTATGGCAAGGCTCGGCGTCCCGGACGAGGCCGTGAAGGATGTCCGCAAATCCCTCTCCAATCTCTCCTATACCCACTATATGCTGGCTGTCGGTCACGACGGAGATGTGCTGGATATCCTGATCGCCATCCTGGCCTGCGCCTGGAGCTACCAGCTGATCGGTGAACGTCTGGCAAAGATTCCCGGAGCCGCAGACCACCCCTTCTACGGTGAGTGGATCAGGGGCTACGCCTCCGAAGAATACGCGGAGGGCAACCGCCGCCTCCTTGACATGGTGGACCGGCTGGGTGAAGGTGTCGGTGAGGCCCGTCTGGCCCGGCTGGATGAGATCTTTATCAACTGCAGCCGTTATGAGGGCATGTTCTGGGATATGGCCTGGGAGGAGGCCCTGTAAATATGCTGGATTTTGAAAATGTCACCTTCAGCTGGTCCAAAGAAAAGGCGCCGCTTATCAAGGACCTGTCTTTTCATGTGACGCCGGGCGCCTTTGTCGCATTGATCGGTGTCAGCGGCTGCGGCAAAAGCACCATCTTCAAGTTGATCAACCGGCTGATACAGCCCGCGTCGGGGCAGATCCTGATCAGAGGTGAGGACATCGGCAAAAGCCGCGGCCCCGCAGGCTATATGCCTCAGAAGGACCTGCTCTTTCCCTGGCGGACCATCCGACGCAATCTGATGCTGCCCATGGAGATTGCCAGGGTTCCGGCGAAGGAAATGGAAGAAAGGACTTCTGCCATGCTGGAAGAGATCGGCCTGGCGGACTACGCCGACAAGTATCCCCATGACCTGTCCGGCGGCATGCGCCAGAGGGTCTCCTTCGGCAGGACCCTGCTGACAGACGCCGACCTGCTCCTTCTGGATGAGCCCTTCAGCGCTCTGGACGCCCTGACCCGCATCAATATGCAGGAATGGCTCCTGAAGGAATGGTCCCGCTATCACAAAACGGTCCTTTTTATCACCCACGATGTGGAGGAGGCCATCTTTATGTCGGATCAGATCTATCTGGTCCACGACCGCCCCATCCGCTCTCTTGAAGTCATCGATGTGCCGGCAGACAGACCCCGCACCAGGGATCTTCTGACGCGGCCGGACATCGTACAGCTTAAATCCTCTCTGGTGGACAGGCTCAGAAAGGAGGCGTCTCTGTGAAAAAACATCTGAGTTCCGTGATTTTCATGTTCGCCGTCCTCATCCTGTGGCAAATGGCAGCCGCCGGCATTAACGCCGCCTATATCCTGCCTTCGCCCGCAGGGATCCTTGTCCGCCTGTGGGAGCTTCGTGAACCGCTCTTTAAGGTTCATCTGCCGTCTACCATGCTGGTAACCGGTATCGGACTGGCCATATCCATCGGTCTGGGCCTGGCCCTGGCCATTGTGATGGACATGAATGACCACGTGCAGCGTATGCTTTACCCCATCATCATCGCCTCCCAGACCATACCCACGACAGCCATTGCGCCGCTTTTCGTGCTCTGGTTCGGGTATTCCATCTGGAGCCGGGTCCTCGTGACCATCCTCATGACTTTCTTCCCGGTGACGATCACCGTCTATGACGGTTTTCAGTCCACCAGCCGGGAAATGGAGGATCTGATGATCAGTATGGGCGCGGGAAAAGGGGAGATTTTCCGCAGGCTTAAACTGCCCGGTGCCCTGCCATATTTTTTCTCTGCTGTCAAAATGGCCATCCCCATCAGTATCATCGGCGCCGCCATAGGGGAGTGGCTCGGCGCCCAGAGCGGCCTTGGCTATTTCAGCAAGCGAATGATGACGCAGCTGGACGGTGCGGGCGTTTTCGCCCCCATCGTCCTCCTGTCCGTCACTGCCATGATCATCGTCGGCATCATCTCTGCTGCCGAACGTGCCCTGCTCCCATGGAGAAGGGAAATATAAAAAAAGGAAGGTTTCTGTTATGAAAACAATGAAAAAGTTATCCGCACTTCTTCTTGCAGCCGGTATGGCCCTGAGCCTGGCCGCCTGCGGTTCATCTGAAAAGGCGTCTGCAAAGCAGACTGAGGCCGCTTCGGAAGCATCCTCCGAAGCTGCTTCCGAAGCTTCAGCTGAAAGCGGCAGCGCTTCAGAGGAAGACCTCCGGGAGATCAATATCGTCCTGGACTGGTATCCCAACGCTGTCCACGAGTGGATCTATCTGGCCATGGAAAAAGGCTATTATGCCGAAGAAGGCTTGAAGGTCAATGTTCAGTTCCCCTCCGGCACAGCCGACGCCCTGTCCCTGACCGCTGCCGGCAAGGCTGAGCTGGGCATCTACTACCCCCACGATGTGATCCAGGCCAGACTGAATCAGAATGTCCCCGTCAAGGCCATCGGCTCCATCTGTCAGGGACCCTTAAATATCATCCTGTCCCTGGAGGACAAGGGCATCCACAGCCCAGCGGACCTTAAGGATAAAACGATCGGCTACTCCGGCACAGAACTGAGCGAAGCCATGGTCAAAGCCATGATGGACGATGCAGGCGTGGATTACAGTTCTGTCAACATGATCGACGTCGGCTTTGATCTGATGTCCTCCATGACCACAGGCAATGTGGATGCCACCATCGGCTGCATGCTGAATCACGAAGTGCCTCAGATGGAGGAAGAGGGCTTTAAGGTCAGCTGGTTCAACATCTGTGATTACGGGGTCCCCAACTATCCGGAGCTGGTTCTGGTAGCCAATGACCGGACCATTGAAGAGGACAGTGATCTTCTGGCCGCCTTCCTCAGGGCCAGTGCCAAAGGCTTTGCGGACATGAAGGCCGATCCCGACGCTGCCGTTCAGACCCTGCTGGCCAACCAGAACGCGGAGAACTTCCCGCTTTCAGAAACCGTTGAAACACAGAGCACCAACGTGCTCCTGCCTGTCATGGAAACAGACAGTGCCCCCTTCCTGAGCACCAACAGTGCCGACTGGGAAGCCTCCATTCAGTGGATGAAGGACCAGGGCCTGATCGATGAGGCCTGCGATATTTCCGATGTGGTCGCTGACATCCCTCTGGAGTAATATCATTACCGGTAAAACTTTACCTATTTGATTGTTGCAAAAAAAATACAATAGCGCTATAATTGAAAGGTGGATATTGGTTATTAAGACCAGTGTAGAAAAGAAGGAGGTACCTATTATGGCAAAGAAAATAACAGCACAGGAAGCTGCTGCACTTGTTAAAGACGGCATGACCGTTATGGTCGGCGGTTTCCTCAGCGTAGGCGGAGCAAATGAAGTTCTGCACGCAGTTGCTGAATCCGGCGTTAAGAACCTCACCGTTATCTGCAACGATGGTGGTCAGCCGAAATTTGAGCACGGTGTTCAGGAGCTGATCCACAATGGTCAGGTCGCTCACCTCATCGCAACACATATCGGTGTTAACCCCGAGGTTGGCCAGATGATGAATGCCGGCACAATGAAAGTTACATTGGTTCCGCAGGGTTCCATGGCTGAGAAGATCCGTGCAGGCGGTTACGGTCTGGGCGGCGTTCTTACTCCGACCGGTCTTGGCACACCTGTTGGTGAAGAAGCAGGCAAGCCTGTATACACCATCAACGGCAAAGAGTATCTTTTCGAAGAGCCTCTTCATGCTGATGTAGCAATCTGCTACGGCACACAGTGCGATCAGTACGGAAACGTTCGTTTCCACGGCACAACCCGTAACTTCAACGTTGTTATGGCTACCGCAGCTGATACAGTTATTCTTCAGGCAGACGAGCTTGTTGACGAGATCAATCCTGATGATGTTATCATCCAGGGTATCCTTGTTGATTATGTAGTTGACGGAGGTGCAAAATAATGGAAAAGAGCGAAATCAAGAAATATATTGCAAAAAGAGTAGCAAAAGAGTTCCATGACGGTGATGTCGTTAACCTGGGTATCGGTCTTCCGACAATGGTACCGGCTTTCCTTCCGGACGACGTTAAGGTTATTCTCGAGGCTGAGAATGGTATGGTAGGCGCAGGCGCAAAGCCTGAGGTTGCTGATCCCTGCATCTCCGACGCAGGCGGTTCACCGGCTTCCATCGCTACCGGCGGTGCTTTCATCGATTCCGCTACATCCTTCGGTCTGATCCGCGGCGGTCATGTTGACGCTACAGTTCTTGGCGCTCTTCAGGTAGATGAGAAGGGTAACCTTGCAAACTGGATCATCCCGGGCAAAATGGTTCCCGGCATGGGCGGTGCTATGGACCTGGTTGTCGGCGCTTCCAACGTTATCGTTGCTATGGAGCACACCCAGAAGGGCAACCACAAAATCCTCAAGGAGTGCACTCTTCCGCTGACAGCTAAGACCTGTGTTACAAAGATCATCACCGAGATGGGTGTTATGAACGTGACTGACAAGGGTCTTGAGCTGGTTGAGATCAACCCCGAGTTCACAGTTGAGCAGGTTCAGGAAGCTACAGGCGCAACCCTGATCATTTCCCCGGATCTCAAGAACATCGAGGCTTAAGTCTTACAGCCATATAGAATATTTTGGCGCAGGTTCCATACGGAGCCTGCGCCTTTCTTTGGTATTTGCAAAAAAGCCGGGTCCCTTAAGGATCCGGCTTTTTGTACGTCCACCTAAAAGCTTTTTATACGCGGTAGATGTAGTTTTCTTTTCTTGCGGCTGCCGGAGCGGCGGGCTCTGCAGCATAGCCAAGAACGATGTGGCCGATGCCCTCATAGTCGCCCTCGATACCCAGAGAAGCCAGGATTGCCTTGCCCTCTTCGCTCTCGAACTCCTCCTTGCACCTGTGGATCCAGCAGCTGCCAAGGCCCACCTCTTGCGCCTCATTCAGCATATTGCCGAGAACCAGTGTGCCGTCGTAAATGTAGGTCGGTGCGGACTTGTCAGCCAGCACTGCGCAGACGACCGGAGCGCCGTAGAAGGGATCAAAATCCACGCCCATGATCTTCGCGTTCATTGCAGACAGCTGGTCACGCAGCTTTTTGTCTGTAATGGCGATGATGATGGGATCCTGCCTGCCCATACCGGTCGGCGCAAAGATACCTGCCTCCAGGACCTTATCCAGAAGCTCCTGCGGTACCGGCTGATCTGTATATTTTCTGCAGCTTCTGCGGTTTTTCATGACATTTAATGCTTCATACATGGTAATTACCTCCTGTTTTTTGTTATTTATAACTAATTCTAACACACATTATTTTGACAGACAATAGGTTCGTCCTATCCCGCCTTCTCCTTCTGCCAGCGCATGACAAGCTCGGGCTGACCGGTACTCTCCTGCACCTTCTCGGAAACCACCACAAAGCCTTCTTTTTCATAAAAGCTGACGGCCCGCTGATTCTGCTTA
>CADAIF010000097.1 GCA_902787905.1 uncultured Lachnospiraceae bacterium | reverse complement strand
GGCCGCGCTGGTCCCTGAGGCCGAGGTGGATTTTGTCCACGGTCAGATGAATGAGCGGGTGATGGAGGATGTCATGTACCGCTTTATCAACGGTGAGATCGACGTTCTGGTATCCACCACTATCATCGAGACCGGCCTGGATATTCCCAATGTCAATACCATGATCATCCATGATTCGGACCGTTTCGGCCTGTCTCAGCTTTACCAGCTCAGGGGCCGGGTGGGCCGGTCCAACCGGACAGCCTATGCCTTCCTTCTGTATAAGCGGGACAAGCTTCTGAAGGAGGTGGCGGAGAAACGTCTGTCTGCCATCCGGGAGTTCACGGATCTGGGGTCCGGCTACCG
Source organism: uncultured Lachnospiraceae bacterium (assembly GCA_902787905.1). Taxonomy (GTDB): domain Bacteria; phylum Bacillota; class Clostridia; order Lachnospirales; family Lachnospiraceae; genus UBA2912. The sequence goes on along the minus strand of CADAIF010000097.1, from coordinate 12,368 downwards.
CATTGCCATGCGTGACCTGGAGATCCGCGGGGCAGGAAGTCTTCTTGGTGAGCGCCAGTCCGGCCATATGGCCTCTGTGGGCTATGATCTTTACTGCAAGCTGCTGGGAGAGGCTATACAGGAAGCCAGAGGCGAAGAGGTCCGTGAACCCTATGAGACCAGGATCGATATTGAGATCGACGCCTTTCTTCCGGATGCCTATATCCGGGGCGAGCGTCAGAAGATCTATTTATATAAGAAGATCGCGGCCATGCAGAATGAGGAGGATTATGACGATCTGACGGAAGAGATGATCGACCGCTACGGAGAACCGCCGGGACCGGCACAGAATCTGCTGCTCATCGCCCTGATCAAGGCCTTGCTGCATGAGGCCTATGTGATCCGTCTGGTCCACAGGGAACATGTGACCAGGGCCTATATGTACGAGCGGGCCATGGTGGATGTCAGGGCCATCCCGGAGCTTGTGGCTTCTTATGAAGGCCGTCTGAAATTCGATCCCAAGGGAAAGAATCCCTGTTTCATCCTGGATATGAAGGGCTTCAGCGGAAGACGTCTCCTGATCGAAGAGAAGAAATTCGCGAAAGCCATGGTGCAGAAATTGTGCGGGAAACCGCAGGCTTCAAGTGAATCCTGACCTGAGGAGAGTATTAGTGAAGAACGTGAGATGTTTTTATAAGGGCCTGGCGCTGCTTTTGGCTGCAGGCTTACTGGCCGGCTGTCAACTGCCGGGCCTGCCCGGTCTGCCCGGCACCTCCGGGGAAGTGCGGCAGACGGCGGCGGAGACGGAAGTTGCTGCCGAGAAGCAGGGGATCATATCTGTCAATGACCACCCCGTGACTGAGGAGGAGGCCAGGGTCTGGCTTTACCTGGCGGCACAGCCCTATGAAGCCTGCTTTGGCAGCGGGATCTGGCAGTGTGTCCATCCGGAGGGCGGGCTTTTTGAAGACCGGCTGAGGGAGTCTGTTGAGAATCAGATCGTGGAACTCACCGTGCTTTCAGACCTGGCCGAAGAAGCCGGGCTGTCTCTGACGGAAGATGAAAAGGCGGACTGCCGGAGCCGGGCAAAGGCCCTGCTTGAGGCGGCGCCGGCCCTGGCTGAGGCCGGGACTGATGAAGGGAGCGCGGCCAGAGTCTACGAGACCAGTCTGCTGGCGGGCAAGTATTATGCGCAGGAGACTGCCGGAATGGAAGTGGCCCTGACTGAGGCGGAAAAGGCCGACTGTCAGGTCCTGTCCCTGATGCAGATCTTCATCGGGGCAGAGGACGATGCGCATACCGGAGAGGGACAGACGCCGCAGCAGCTGGCTCAGGATCTGCAAAAGCGCGTGGCTGCCGGTGAGGATTTCAAAACCCTGGCCGAAGCCTTTAACAGTGAGAACGCCTGTCTGAGTTTTGTGATGAATGCCAAAGGCTATGCCTTTGATGTGGATGCCCGGGTGGATAACGCTGTGGCCCAGGCGGCCCTTTCCCTGACGGCCGGGCAGGTCAGCCCTGTGATCCAGGGCGAGATGGGCTGGTATATCCTTAAGTGCCTTTCCGTTTCCGATGAGGCCCTTTGCAGACAGGCAGAGGCGGCAGCCCTGGAAAAAAAGAAGGCGGACCTCTTTCTGGAGGATCAGCGGGGCAGCATTGAGGGCGCCTATGTGATCACAGCGCCGGCTTTCGGAAGGATGGAACTCATAGATTAGAGGTTGATTCATCTGTAAATATGGTGTAAAATATGGAAGTAGTCTGTTTATAATAAGAGTAAGGAGAAGACATAAATGGCTCGAAATAAAAAGAACGATTTCTGGGATGACGTGGATCTGGCCGAACAGGCATCGGGCCAGGCCGCGGGCAGCCATAAAGGCAGAAAAGCCGCGGATGAGTGGTCTGCTACAAAAAGCACGCCGATCAAGGTGATCATGCGTATCCTGCTCATGCTGTCATGTATGGCGGCGCTGGTGTCCGCTTATATCGCCTACGAATATGTGAATGACCGTTATGCCGGCGGCAGTTACAGCAATAACTTTTACAGCAGTGAAAGCTTTGCCAAGGAATACAATAAGAGCGTAAACAGCCTTATGGAAATGATCACGGCCATGGAGGCGGATCCTTCGGTGACGGAGGTCGGCAATGAGGAACTCCTGAATGCCATGGTCGAGAATTATATGGGCAAGGACACCAACTTTGCCTTCCTGATCCAGGATGGCGAGCATTTCCAGATCGTGGCCAGCGGTGACGACGCCAAGGACCGTATTGAGACCAGCAATCATTACGCGCTGCTTTCCAATACGGACGGTCAGGCTGAAACCAAGAGTACCATTCCGGGCAGGCTTCTGAATAAGGAGGCCTGGGAGGAGCAGCTTTCCGCTTCCGACAAGGATTATGTCATCTACACGGCTGTGGATAATGAGCTGACCTATAAGGATTCCTTCTATCAGGCCAACCAGCAGTTTGAAAAAATGGCTGAGTATTTCAGCTATGCCCGTATCATCGGTATCGTGGCGGCTGTCATCTTTATCATCTGCCTGATCTTCTGTATCCTGGCGACAGGTATGAAGCGCGGCAGTAATGAGGTTCAGCTGTCCTGGTTTGACCGGATCTTCACCGAGATTGCCGTGATCATCATGGCGGCAGTCGCCGGCGGCCTTGTCTATGGTCAGTACAGGCTTCTGCATATGGATGGGGAGTATTACCGCTATGCGGCTCTGGCCCTGGTCGTGGTGATCTACATCTGGGTGATCAGGTGTTATTTCAGTATTGTCAGGCGTATTAAAGCCGGTCAGCTGCTCAGGCATTCTGTGATCGGTACCATTATCGGCGGTGTGGCCCATGCCATCGGCAGACTGCCGTCTCCGCTGAATGTGATCGTCGGCGCCCTGGTCCTTATTCTGATCAACGGTGCTGTGGTCTACGGTGTTGTGAATATGAGGGAGTACACCTTCCGCGGTGTGCCCATTATGTATATTGTGGCTCCGGTGGTCTTTGTGATCGAGCTGCTGGCGCTGCTGGTCCATAACAGCAGCAGCGGTGATGAGGAGCTTAAGGAGGAAGCAGCAGAGAGAGCTGTGACCGGCGGCGAAAGCATTCAGGAAGCATCTGCGGCTGCTGCCGCGGCTGAACTGGAAGCTGCTGAAGAAGTAGGTGCTGCAGCTGAGGAAACCGCAGCGGCGGAGGCTCAGGACTGGGAGGAAATGGATCTGGGCCGTGCCATCGAGGATGCTCAGAAACAGCAGGCTGAGGCTGAGGAGAGCCAGAGTGAGCAGGAATACACACTGACTCAGGCTCTGAAGCAGGAGCAGGAGAAATCCTCCAGAACGGTGGTCCTTTCTGCGGATGAAATGGAAGAGGCTCTTAAGGCCTCCGGTCTGACACCGGATAAGGCGGATCTGGAAGCTGCCCAGAAGGAAGCTGAGGCTCAGGGTAAGGCGACAGCGGATGATGACGCTGAGGGCATGGTGAATTTCGTTGAACTGAATAAGAGTGTCAGGAAATCCTTTAAACCTGCCTTCCGTAAGCGCGGCATTGCCGTGACTGTCAGGGCGCCGGAGAAGCCGGTGATCATCGATATTGACAGTGCCAGCCTTGAAAAGCTGATCTGCAATATCTTTGAGCAGATGGAAAGGCTTTCCGCGGATGAGACAAGGAACTATGTGGAGATCTACCGTCAGGCGGATAAGGTCGTCTACATTGTCAGGATCAATGTCTCTGAGGAGAATATGGAAGCAGCTCAGGCATCCCTGGCTGACAGCAGTTTTGACGACGCCAGAAAGATCGTCGAAGCCAATGACGGACGTTTTGTTCTGAATATGGAGGGTAATGTCCTGAAGGCCGGCGCTCTGATCGAGGCTGCCGAATAAAAACTGTCGGATCAATAGTGAATAATAAAAGGACGTGTTTGATGAAAACACGTCCTTTTTCAGTCTTCTTCGATGACCTGGATCTCCAGACAGTCGAAGTCGATGGCTTCGATGAAGTTGTCACTGGTGAACCTGGTTTTGCTCCGTCTCTGGAAATCCCGGATATTCATATCCAGCCAGATGGGCTCGGCCAGGTCAAATTCCCTGCACAGAGCCGTCAGGCTGTGGAAGACCTTGGCAGTCCTGCTGTCCTTACTGTCATCACAGACGACATGGTCCTTCAGCAGGTGGTTCTGTTTGAATATTTTACCCCATAATTGAAACATGACAGACCTCCGGTAATCAGATAAAACGACCGATGCAGGCTTTATTTTAGCCCAAGGTGGGGATGAAAGTCAATCCTGAGGCCAAAAACAGGCAAAAAACGGCCAAAAAAGGGAGAAAAGATTAAGAAAGTGTTAACATCATGTTATAAATATGATAAAATGGCCTCGTGACATGCATCTCGTTAAAAAAACAGGAGTAATTTGTTATGTTGATGAAAATGATGAAAAGAGGCATGGCCTGGCTTTTATGTCTGCTGCTGTGCGTCAGCCTGATACCCGTGCAGAGTTTTGCGTCTGCTCTGCCGGAGGGCAGTGAAGAGACGCAGGAAACGGAAGCGGCAGTGACTGAAACGGCTGAAACCGAAACGGTTCAGGCTTCGGAGAGTGAAATGCTTTCTGAAACGGAAGCCATGGTGCTTTCAGTGGAGGAAACCACGGAGACTGAGGCTGCGGAAACCGAGACTGAAAAAGAGACGGACCTTGCCGAGCCCCCTGTTCTGATCACCGCCTTTGAGGCCCTTCCTGAGGATCAGCAGGTACTTTATTTAAGTTATGAGGATAAGCCTTCCGAGGAGGATCTTCAGGCTTATCTGCCGGCCGGCCTGAAGGCAGCCGCGGCGGACGGAACCGAGCAGATCGTTGACGTTCACTGGCAGGTTCCCGAGGAGTATGCCGAGACCGGTTATTTCCTCTATCTGCTGCAGCCCGTATGGGATGATCAGAAGTTTTCGGTGGCTGAGGATGTACAGCTTCCGGCGGTCTGGCTGAGACTGACCAGAAATCTTCTGATGACCGGCACACCTGCCGCCAATGAAGCGGCGATCTTTAAGTTTGTCACTCAGACCATGAAGCTGAATGTCGCCGCAGCCTGCGGTATTCTGGCCAATATTGAAGCCGAGTCGGATTTTGACCCGGGACTTGAGGAGGATACCTACTCAAGCAACAAAGGCTACGGCATCTGCCAGTGGTCCTTTGACAGACGCAGATCCCTGGAAAGCTATCTGACCTCCCATGGCTACGCCCATGATTCCCTGCAGGGTCAGCTGGAATATATGTACAAGGAGCTGCAGGGGGATTATAAGACCAGTGTACTGGATAAACTTAAAGCCGTGGCCAACACATCGGATGGCGCCTATGACGCAGGTTATATCTGGTGCTACAATTTTGAGGTTCCTGCTTCCTACTGGAATGTTTCCAAAACCAGAGGTTACTGGGCGGAACAGAATTACTGGCTCAAGTATTCGGGCGAAGACTATGTCGGTACGGATGAGATCACCATCTCTTCTCAGACGGTTCCTTCCACGCTGACGGTGGGCGACAGCTTTTCCATCCGGGGCAGTGTCCGGGCCGGGACAAATCTGAAAAAGGTGACCGTAGGCGTCTACAACATGTCCGGCACCATGAAGATCGGAAAGACAGTCACCCCCAATATGACGACCTACAGTCTGAGCAATGTGGATACGTCCATTAAGTTCGGAACACTTGCCGCCGGCGTTTACCGTTATAAGGTAGATGCGGAGGACGCGGGTGTTTCTGAGACCCTGATCAATAAGGTCTTTATCGTTCTCGGGAATTCCCGGACCGTGGCGGATGGCACCTACAATATCGTGCTGCGGAACAATAGCGGTTACGGTCTGAACGCGGCGGGGGCCAGCAAGGCTTCCGGTGCCAATATCGAACTGCACAGCATCAGCGGCGCAGGCGCCTTTGCCAGATTTAAGGTGACCTACCAGAGCGGCGGCTACTACAGGATCCAGAACGTGGGCTCCGGCCAGTATCTGGGCGTGGCGGGCCAGTCCTCTAAAAATGACGCCAATGTGGAGCAGTCTTCATCGGGCACGCTCTGGCAGATCCTGCCGGACAGCAAGGGCGGTTATGAGCTGGTTCCCAAATGTTCCACGGCCTGTGTGGCGGATGTCAAGAGCGCCAAAGTGGCGGACGGCACCAATATCCAGAGCCATATCGCCAATCTGACAGATGCGGAAAGCTGGCAGCTGAAGGCGGCCGCTGCAGCAGGTGCGCTGCCGGCCATCAGCGGGCAGACCTTGCCGGGAACCCTTAAAACAGGCCAGTCCTTTACCGTCAGGGGCAATATTACTTCGGATACACGTCTGACGGAAGTGGCCGCAGGTGTCTATAACATGAGCGGGACCCGGGTGGCCGGCAAGACCGTCAATCCCAACGCCCTGACCTGTGACCTTTATTCACAGCTGGATTCTTCTATTAAGTTCGGTACTTTAAGCCCGGGCGTATACCGCTATCAGGTGACCGCATCTAACGATGCCGGCAGCAAGACCCTGGTGAATAAGGTGTTCATCGTTCTGGGCGCGACAAGGACGGTGGCGGACGGCACCTACAACATCGTTCTGAAGAATCATACAGGCTACGGTCTGAATGCGGCAGGCTCAAGTAAAGCCTCCGGTGCCAATATTAATGCATTCGCGAAGTTCAAGGTCACCTATCAGAGTGACGGCTGGTATAAGATCCAGAATGTGGGCTCCGGTCAGTATCTGGGTGTGGCCGGCCAGTCCAAGGCCAATGACGCCAATGTGGAACAGTCTTCAGCAGGCACCCTCTGGCAGATCCTGAAGGACAGCCGGGGTGGCTACGAGATCGTATCCCGGTGCGCGACGGACTGCGTGCTTGATGTCAAGAGCGCCAAAATAGCAGACGGCACCAATATCCAGAACCATCGGGCCAATATGACGGACGCGGAGACCTGGAGCCTGGCCGGTGTCACGGCCTACAGCGAGGCGGCCATCAGCGGTCAGACAACGCCGGGCACCTTAAATGCCGGTTCATCCTTTACGGTGCGGGGCAATATCACATCTGATACAGCCCTGACAGAGGTTGCCGCCGGTGTCTACAACATGAGCGGAACCCGGCTGATCGGCAAGACGGCCAATCCGAAGACCACAAGCTATGACCTTTATGCGCAGATGGATTCTTCCATGAAATTCGGTACTTTAGGCGCAGGCGTCTACCGCTACCAGGTCACAGCCACCAACAGTGCCGGCAAAAAGACCCTGGTGAATAAGGTCTTCATTGTCCTTGGCAATGCCCGGACCGTGGCGGACGGCACCTACAACATCGTCCTGAAAAACCATACAGGCTACGGCCTGAACGCGGCGGGGTCCAGCAAGGCCTCCGGCGCCAATATCGAGCTGCGGAGCATCAACAGCGGCAATCAGTTTGAAAAGTGGACGGTGACTTATCAGAGCGACGGCTGGTACAGGATCCGGAATGCCGGCTCCGGCCAGTATCTGGGCGTGGCAGGCCAGTCCTCTGAAAATGATGCCAATGTGGAACAGTCCTCGGCGGGCACCCTCTGGCAGATTTTAAAGGACAGCACAGGCGGCTATGAGATCGTCTCCCGGTCTGCGACGGACTGTGTGCTTGATGTCAAGAGCGCCAAAATAGCAGACGGCACCAATATCCAGAACCACAGGGCCAACATGACCGACGCGGAGACCTGGAGCATGGTCAGCGTACCCCTTTATAATGCGCCGACGATCAGCGGACAGACAGCGCCGGGTACCTTATATGTCGATTATCCCTTCACGCTGAGAGGCAGGGTCTCTTCTCAGACAGCGTTGACAGAAGTCACTGCCGGTGTCTATAACATGAGCGGGACCCGGGTGATCGGCAGGACGGCCAATCCGAAGACCACCAGCTATGATCTTTACACACAGATGGATTCTTCCATCAAATTCGGCACCTTAAGCGCGGGCGTTTACCGCTACCAGGTCACAGCCACCAACAGCGGCGGCAAAAAGACCCTGGTGAATAAGGTCTTCATTGTCCTGGCCGATTCACGGACGGTGGCGGACGGCACCTACAATATCGTCCTGAAGAACCATACAGGCTACGGCCTGAACGTGGCGGGCTCAAGTAAAGCTTCCGGCGCCAACATCGAGCTGCGGAGCATCAACAGCAGCAATGCCTACGAGAAGTTCAGGATCACCTATCAGGGCAATGGCTGGTACAGTATCCAGAACGTGGGCTCCGGCCGGTATCTGGGCGTGGCCGGTCAGTCTGCCAATAATGATGCCAATGTGGAACAGTCCTCATCCGGCACCCTCTGGCAGATCCTGAAGGACAGTAAGGGCGGCTATGAGATCGTTTCCCAGTGCGCGACAGACTGCGTGCTTGATGTCAAGAGCGCCAAAATAGCAGACGGCACCAATATCCAGAATCACCGGGCCAATATGACCGATGCTGAGATGTGGCAGCTGATCGCCAGATACTCAGAAAACAAGGCAGTTTTCCGGGGGATCCCTGAAAGATCCCCGGAAGACTGCCTTTTGTCGTACTGGATTTTCTTTATGCAGTATGATATGATAAAATATAAGGGTTTTTCTTCGGATAGACTTGAAAGGAGCTATTTATGGACCAGATGATATATATCAATTATGCCTATGAGGACCAGGCAGCCGCCATGCCGCTGATCGACTATCTCCGCAGTCAGGGGATGGCCCTGCAGCACGGCAACGGCAGCGAGGAAAAGGTGGCCGAATGCGCCTTTGTGGTCAACCTGGTGACCGCGGCCTCGCATACATCCAAGACTTACCGGAAGGTCCTCAACCATGCCTATAAATGCGACAAGGACATGTTCATGTTTCAGATGCGTGAGGGTCGTCCCGTCAGTGAAATGGGAGATGTGCTGGATCTGATCATGACCTTATTTAAATATCAGCACGCCGCCCCGGCAAAGTCGCCGGAGGAAGAGGCGCTGGCTGAAGATCATGCTGTGGCTGAAAAGATTGCCGCCCATGCGGAGGCTGAAGCGGCCGCCGGCGGTGAGGAGGAACAGGCCCAGAGCAATGAAAGAAACGCCTTCTACCAGCAGGGCCTCCGTTTCCTGAAGGGGGACGGCTGTGAGAAGGACGACGCAAAGGCGTTTGACTACTTCAAACAGGCAGCCAACCAGGGGATGGTTTTGGCTCAGTATCAGCTCAGCATCTGTTATGCCGGCGGCATCGGTGTGAAGCAGGATATCAATGAGGCGGCCCGCTGGTGTGAAATGGCAGCTTACGGCGGTCATCTGAAGGCTCAGGAGGAGATCGGCTACTGTTATGAGACCGGCTATGGTGTGACCCGGAATATGCGGGAAGCCATCCGCTGGTACCGGATCGCCGCCGAGCAGGGCAGCAGTGACGCCAGAAACAATCTGGCCTACTGTTACCAGAAGGGCAAGGGCGTTTCCAGAGATATCAAGAAGGCCATCATGCTTTATACACAGGCGGCGGAGCAGGGACATGCCAGCGCTCAGTTTAATCTGGGCTTCATTTTCTGGTACGGCGAAGGCATCGACAGTGACAGAGAGAGGGCCATCACCCTCTTTGAGGCCTCTGAGGCGAATGGCAACCAGCGTGCCGCGAATATGATGAAAGTGATCCGCCAGCTGGGCTATGTGAAAAAGGAAAAAGAGAAGGCCCGGGACACCGAGCAGGATGCAAAGCAGAATAAAGAACAGGAAGAGAAAGAGGCAGAAAACAATGAATGATATAGAGTTTGGAAATAACATACTGACACCGGATGAAAAGGTCCTGACGGATTTTATCAAAACTCGTACAGATAAGGCCCTGGCTGATCTGGAGGCGCTGGCCGCGGCCGGCAGTAATGACCAGGCGGCCTGGTCTTCGGCCTTTACCTATCTGACAAAGACCTACGGCAGGGATTCGGACGAACCCTTCAAATGGTACAAGTACTATCTGAGGGAGAACAAGATTCCCGCAGAAGTGGCACTGCCTCTGCTGATCCAGATCTATATGGACAGCACGGTGGATCAGGGCTTTGTCAATATCATGGCCCGTGTGATCCGCAGGGAGCCTGAAGATGTCAGGGAAGCCCGCTTAAAGGATCTGCGAAATGATATGGCTGCTGTGCTCGATGAGGAGGGACATTTTACCGCTTACCGGGGCAGCTTTGAAAAGCCCTTCGGCATCTATGACGATGCCAGCAGACCCATTGAAAAAGCCTTCTGCTTCACTCTGGAACCTTCCGTGGCGGAACAGTACGCTGTATGCTGGTTCCCGAAGACGGCGAAGGTCTACACCGTCAGCGCAAGTCTGGAGGATGTCGTCTGGTGCAATATGTACGATGAGGAAAAGACTCTGATCCTGATGCCTCAGAGTAAGGGCGGTCAGTTTAAGGTCACTGAGGAAAAGGCAGCCGCGCCGGACCAGTCTCAGAATAAGAGCTCGGCCATGGCCGCTTATCATGCCAATTTCGTCAGGAAATGATCATGCAGTCCATCAGGGATATTACAGACTTTATTTTCCTGGAGGATACGCCGCTGCCGGCAGATGTGATCCTTCTGGCGGGCAGCAACCGGCGGGAACCGGCCCTGCGGGCAGCGGAGCTTTATCTGGCCGGTCTGGCCCCTCAGATCATGGTTTCAGGCAGATACAGTAAGGAGACCGGTCATTTTGTCATGGCTGAGGATGATCCCTATCTGGGCCGGCTGACCTTTGATACCGAGGCGGATTTTATGTCCCGGGTGATGACGGACGCCGGCGTGCCGGCCTCTGCGATCCTGCGGGACGATACGGCGACCTTTACGCTTGAAAATGCCCGTATGTTCCGGCAGATGCTGGAAGCCTCCGGCAGCCTGCCGAGGCGGGCCCTCCTGTGCTGCCAGGCATTTCACGCAAGGCGGTGCCGTATGTATTTTGAATATGTTTTTCGGGATACGAATATAGAATTCCGTGTATGTCCCGCGGTGACCAGGCAGATCAGCCGTGACAGCTGGACGAAAACCGGTGAGGGACTGGAAACGGTCCTGGGAGAGCTGAGACGCTGCGGAGAGCAGTTTGCCTGGATGCTCACACCGGAGGACTTTTAAAATGAAGCAGTATCTGCCGGCTCTGCCGGGGCCCCTTTGCTTGTCAAGAGATAGTGATTATGCTACACTTTTACTGAGCGAAGTATGCTGCGGCGTGTTGACGATGAGGAGATGAAGAACGTGGAGAACAAGATCAATGAAGCTGCTTTGATGAAGCAGATCAAAACACTGGTCCTTCAGGAGCGCTATGAGGATGCACTCAGGGCGCTGGATGATGTGGACATCAACAAGATCAGGAATCTGTCTGTCCTCTGCCTTGTGGGCGAGGTCTATATGGGTCTTGAGCGTTATGATGAGGCGGAGCATATCCTGCTTCGGGCCTATGAAAAGAAACCCAACACCAGGAGGATCCTGGATCTTTTGACGACCCTTTATATCGATAAGGGAGAGTACTCGGAAGCCGAGTATTATTATAAGGAATTCATTGGCGTTGCATCACGCGATCTTCATCGGTATATTCTGCGCTACCGCCTGGACAAGGGTAAGGGCGAGCGTCTTTCTGTCCTGATCGACACGCTGGAAAAGCTTAAGGATTATGAATATATCGAAGAATGGGCCTATGAGCTGGCAGCCCTTTATGATGCCGCTGGTGAAAAGAAGAAGTGTATCCACGAGTGTGACGAGATCGTTCTCTGGTTCGGTCACGGCGAATATGTGGATAAGGCGATCGCCCTGAAGTGCAGGCTGACGGGTGAGCCGCTGCCTGTCCTGACTACGGTGCAGCAGCATCGTGAGGAGGAAGCCCGGATCGCCGCCGAGGAAGCTGAAGCTGCCCGTCTGGAGCAGGAGCGTGTGGAGGCTCAGCGGAAGGCTGCTGAAGAAGAGGCGGCCCGTCTGGAAGCTGAGAAAGCTGCCGAAATGGCGGCCGGTCAGCAGGAAGATGCGGCAATTACAGTTGAAAATGAAGAAACCGGCGAAGCGATTAATGAAGAAACGGCTGATACCGATGGCGCAGATCAGGTCTCAGAGGCTGATAAAGTCGGCGAGGCTGCTTCTGCGGTCGGAGCGGCTGTCGCCGCAGGTTTCGGCGGTCTTGCCAAAGCAGTCCTTTCAGCCGGTGAGGCTTTGAAAGGCGTTGCGGAGCATTCAAAGGAGAGTACAGAGTCTGTGGGTGAAGCCGCCGAGGCTGAGCTTCGCCAGGCTGAGGCAGAGAAGGCTGCGGCAGAAGAAGCAGCCCGCCAGGAGGCAGAAAAGGCTGTGGCAGAAGAAGCGGCCCGCCAGGAGGCAGAGAAGGCCGCGGCAGAAGAAGCTGCCCGCCAGGAGGCAGAGAAGGGCGCGGCAGAAGAAGCGGCCCGCCAGGAGGCAGAAAAGGCCGCGGCAGAAGAAGCTGCCCGCCAGGAGGCAGAGAAGGCC
>CADAIF010000096.1 GCA_902787905.1 uncultured Lachnospiraceae bacterium | reverse complement strand
TTATCTCTGGGTCATGCTTTTTCAGCAGGTCCCGGTTGAACTGCTGCGAGTAGAGATAGGCTTCAAGCTTGCCGCTCACAAGCCATGGCTCTGACGCATCCGGCTCAGCGTTGTGGATGGTGTTGGTTCCGGCGATGATGCCGGTGATCCGGCATGGGATCTTCCAGGCCCTGTCTGCAAGGCAGGCAAGACTGACAGCGCCGCTGCCGGCCCATCCGATATCTATGAAGGCGGCTGTATCCGCGCCGGAAAGCAGCTGTCTGTAGTAGCTGCCGGCCAGATCCAGCTCTTCCTTATAAGCGTCTGTGACCTGATCCCAGTGTTCCAGAAGAAAATCCCTGGCCGCTTCCGATTCCCTGACGCCGAAGGCGGTATCAAGGGCGGGGAGCTTTTGCTTTTCTTCTGTTTCCTCCCAGGTTTTCAGGAGATCTTTAAGGCCTGCCTCTGTAAGTACCTGACGGAGATCTTTTCCGGTATTCACCTTATGATAAAGCATTCGCCGGATGTAATCATAGCGGTTGTAGACGGCCATCAGCCTGGTGGAGACATTTCTGGACCAGTAGGCATAGACCGTGTCATCCTCAGGATACATCCGGTCGTAGACCTCTTTCAGGATATCGCCGTCCCTGGACAGGAAGACCAGTCTGCAGGGTCTGTGGGCCCTGGCCCATCTGTGAATGAAGGCACAGTAGCCGGTGACGAAGAGACCGCCGTAGACGAAGCCGTATTCGTAATCCTGGCTGTAAAGCTGACTTCCGTTATACAGATGGTTGTTGACGATCCCCCGGTAGGCGCCGCCGATGGTGACAGACGGATAGTCTGAAAACCGTGCTTTTGGGCCTGGCGGATATCCGAGGCCTCGTTGTCCCCGATGTGAAGCAGGGCCTGTCCTTCGGTCATGCCCGTCTCTTCCTTCACCAGGTCATAAAGGCTGCCGTCGGACTTGCTTTTCCCGTACACATTGGACAGGAAGAAGCGTTCGTAGCCGGTAAAACCGTTTTTCGCCAGAATCTGCTCCAGAAAAGCTTTGGGCAGGTACATATCCGAAGTAATGACGACCCTTTTGCCGGCGGCGACGGCCTTGTCAAAAATCTCCTTCATAAAGGGATTGGCAAAACACATCTCCATTTCCAGGGCAGTCTCGGCGGCCATGCCCTCCTTTGCGGGCACGCCGACCTGCTTTTCGATCCGGTCCCAGATCTCCTCAAAGCTGACCTCATAATTGCCGTATGTCTTATAATGGTCCAGCCGGGCCGTGTACTCCATTTCCGCCCGGATCCGGGGGAAATCCATAATGCCGAAGGCTGTGCCGAAGAGGCGGAAGAGGTCGGTGGGGGCGGAAAAGGGCCTGAAGATCAGGGTGTCGAAAATGTCAAAGGAGACAAGATCGGCGGCCATGACCTTTTGCAGGATCTCTTCCTTCCCCGGCAGAGCCCGGGCCGAGGCCTCGGACTCGCTGATCTCTACGGGCACTTCCTTCTCCTCGTAGTATGCCGCTTCCGGCGGCAGGTCCAGGTCCTTCTGTCTGAAGATGTAATAACAGAGATTCAGCCAGAGAAGATAAAGCCAGGAGGAGAGACGTCCCGCGGCCGTCTTCTGCCGGTCATGGTAAGCGTGGTAGCGCTGCCTGATGCCGGCATGGGAATTGACCAGAAGATGATAAAGCCTGATTCTCATTACAGCCCTTTCTTTGTGACTGTGAAAACAGGAGAGATCGTGTACATCGGTGTCTTGTTATTGAAGGCAAAGGTCTGGATGCGGAACTGGGTATTGTCATTATAAACAATGCCCGGCGCCTCATGAGACAGCTGGTCTGCCTCGCCGATCCTGGCAAGACGTGTCCATTTGTCGTTCCTGTTGACCTCCAGGATATAGCCTTCGGCGCCTTCTGCCTTCTCCCAGGAGAAGAGGAGGCCGCCGTCCTCAGCGGGCACTGCCGCGCCTGCGGTCGGTGCCGGTGCCGTGATGGCATGGAGGTAAAGGTAGGAGGTAAAAGGCGCGTCAGGCGCGTCGGAGACGCGGATCCTGAAATGGGCGCGCACGCCGGCCTTCAGATGTTCCACCTTATAGTGGGTGACGTGGGGATCTTCGATCACGACGATCTCCTTCCACTTATGCTCGAGATACTGCTCGATCACATAACCGGAGGCGTAGGGACCTGGGTTCCAGGCCAGGGTCAGACTGTCATAGCCGCGCACATTCAGCCAGAAACCGACGATGCGCTGGCGTTCATTCATGTCCTCCAGCTCCGCCAGCTCAGGCTTTACCTGGTAGGCCTCGAAGATCTGACTGTACTGGTCGCAGAGGATCTCCAACTGCTCCGTCTCCTCCCTGACATCTGAAAAGATCAGGCTGAAGGCCGCCCTGCCGTAACGGTAGTAGGTGGGATGCAGCTGAAATTCCTGCTGCTTTCCTCTGACGCAGGCCACATCGATGACCTGCTCGGGAAAACTGATCATGTGACAGCCGTCAAAGGCTCTCAGTAAATACTTGATGAAGAAGTTGATCAGAGAGTTGTACTGACGGATGCGCATGCTGTTGTCATAGTTTACCAGGCCCTTGTCTGTGAGAACCTGGGTAGGCGCAAAGTGCTGGTTGATGATGACCTGCTCCGGGACATAGTATTTGAGGATCTCATCGGTCAGTTTGTGGATGAATTCCTTCCAGTAGGCGTTGCCCAGGGTCAGGGGATCTGTCCTGATGTCAGGATCGTCACTGTGATCCGGATCCGTCATGATGACGGAGGCCTGCAGGTCGATGACCAGATAATTGGCCGCGGCGGACAGGAAGGCGTCCAGCTGGGCGTGCAGCTTCTGATGTTCTCCCCTGATATAGGCGGTCACCAGATCGGAGAAGGAAAAATGTCCTCCCATCTGGGCGGTCTTGTCGGGGATCATATCATAAGGCGCCCAGTCGCCTAATAAGTTGTAAGATGCCATGTTAGTTCACCACTTCTTTTTCTGCCATATTCAGTGCACTCAGAATGACCTGGTCCATATCATAGTATTTGTACTCACCGAGACGGCCGCCGAAGATGACTTTTGTCTCCTTTTCAGCCAGTTTTCTGTAGGTCTCATAGAGGGCGGCATTCTGAGCGTCGTTGACGGGGTAATAGGGTTCGTCGCCCGGTTTCCATTCACTGCTGTATTCACGGCTGATGACGGTCTTCGGCAGGTCATTGCCCTGATCATCCTTGCCGAACTCGAACCACTTGTGTTCAATGATCCGGGTCCAGGGGGTCTCACGGTCTGTGTAATTGACGGCCGCGTTGCCCTGGAAATTGGGCGTGTCAAGCACTTCTGTTTCGAAGCGGACGGAGCGGTAGGCCAGGGCCCCTTCGCTGTAACCGAAGTAGGCGTCGATCGGCCCGGTATAGACCACCTTGTCAGCCAGGGCGTCCAGAGCCTCTTTATCTGCCAGATAATCTGTATTTAAGCGGACCGGGATGCCTTCCAGCATGCGGTCGACCATCCTGCTGTAGCCGCCCATGGGAATGCCCTGGTAGAGGGCGTTGAAATAGTTATTGTCAAAGGTCAGGCGGACAGGCAGTCTGCGGATGATAAAGGCCGGAAGCTCGGTGCAGGGACGTCCCCACTGCTTTTCCGTGTAGCCCTTGATCAGTTTTTCGTAGATATCTGTTCCCACCAGGGAAATGGCCTGTTCCTCCAGATTTTTCGGCTCCGTAATGTGTGCAGCCCTGCGCTGCTCCTCGATTTTGGCAGCGGCCTCATCGGGTGTCACCACGCCCCACATTTTGTTGAAGGTATACATGTTGAAGGGAAGGGAGTAGAGTTCGCCATGATAGTTGGCCACCGGTGAATTGGTAAAGCGATTGAACTCCGCGAACCGGTTGACATAGTCCCAGACCTTCTTTTCATTGGTATGAAAGATGTGCGCGCCGTAAACATGCACGTGGATGCCTTCAATGTCTTTGGTGCAGACATTGCCGCCTGTCTGGGGACGTTTGTCAATGACCAGGACGGATTTTCCGGCATTTACGGCTTCGCGGGCAAAGACCGCGCCGTAAAGACCTGCGCCGACCACCAGATAGTCATATTTCATGATTGATTCCTCCAAAATAGATTATTTAAGATATTCTGTCCAGAAGTCCAGACTCTCCATTTCCTTCTCCGCAGCCTTATAGGCCTCGGTGAGCTTCGGATTTTCGGCCTGGTATCTGCCGAACAGTTCATTGTACCGGGCTGTCAGCGCCCGGTATTTCCCCAGGTCCTTCTTAAATGCCACGTAGGTGTCATTCACAGGATCCACAGCATAGTTGACATCTGTCAGATACATTTTGTTCTGATAGTAGCCCCAGCCGTAGGGGATGACGCCTGCCTTGCCGGCGGCGCCGGGCACAGGATATTTCTGTCCGTTGCATGAGTAGTCATAGATCAGTTTTTTCAGCCTGGGCAGCGGCTGCCAGTCATAAAAACGATCGTAACGGACCAGCTTTCTTACCTGCGGGGTGACCGGGACGGTCACATTGTCCTCCTGCTTTTTATCCTTCATGCACTTTTCACCGTCCAGCGTCCTGATAAAATCAGGTCCCTTCAGGTAATCCTCTACGGCGTCCAGCAGAAGAGAAGCGCCTTTGTAGTCGAATTTATAGATCTGCTGCCAGAAAAGGTCCCGGATCCTTTCGATGACTTTGACATCTTTGATGTGGTCATGCATGGCTTCCAGGATCAGGTCATTGCGGTGGACCTGGTAAAATTCCATGGAGCCGGAAAATTTGGTGCCGAAACCTTCATGCCAGATGCAGATGCCGTTCATGGTGATGAACTTCGCGTGGTTGCGGATCGAGTATTCCACATCATCGCCCCGGATAAAGAAGGGCAGGGGGAGATTGTCCTCCCTGACCATGGCCGAGGGCAGGCAGCAGAACCACCAGCCGCTGTACTGGTGGGGGTCGGGAGTGATCAGGGCCTCATTGGCGGTCACACTCTCCAGGAGATTCAGGTCATATCTGGGTTTGACGGGACCGTGTTCGCCTGACAGGCGGAACATGCCCACATCTTCATGCTGGATGTTGCGCTGGGCGATCTCCAGCATGGCCCCGGAGATCACATGATCTCTGCAGCCTTCCCTGCACATGCGCAGCAGATGATAAAGACGGTAAAAGCACTCCGGCCAGAAGAGCACGTCGTCATCCATGAGCAGGACATGGGTGTAGTCCACAGGGTCCTTCAGGGTCTCGATCATGCCTCTGGAAAAGCCTCCGGAACCACCCACGTTTCTGTTAGGATAGATCGAGACAAAGGGATTGTCAAGGTCTTCAGCCTTCAGGGTTTGTCCGTTATCGATCAGCTTCCAGTGAAAATGGGAAGACAGGACAGGATCTGAAAAGAGAGTCTCCTTTAAAAGATCCGAGTTGCGCCGGACATATTTCTCCTTTTTAAAGGTGGTGGTGACCATGGCGATCTCGGGCTGTATGCAGTTTTCCGTCTCCACCTCGGCGCAGTAGCAGCCGCCGTAGAAGACAGAGGGCGCCTCCTGATGGATCTCAAAGGCTGCGATCCGGCAGTTCATGTCCGCCGGGTAGGAGAGACTGATCTTCGTCCTTTCCGGCAGGTCATAAGCAAAGCGGCCGTAGGAGGTTTTCTTTGTCTTGTATTCATCCTCCGGATCCATGCTGATGCCGGTCAGCTCGATCTCCAGGTTCCCTTTCAGCTCCAGTTCCAGAGAGAAGGTATCCGCGTAGGTGTAGCTTGTCCATTTTTCCACGGAAAGACCGTTGAAATAGGTGGCAAAATCCACCCGCTCGCCGGGCAGGGCATAGCCGCCGTCTGTCAGGCGGTAGGGACGCCCTTCGGCGCGCACGCACATTTTGGACATTTCTCCTGTCTCAAACATGTTTTCAGCCAGGATATGCTGCAAAACCGTTTTTTCTTTAGCCATTCTTCTCTCCGTGGACCGCGCTGATCCTTTTGCAGGATTTTACGGCGGCGTCGTAGTTTTTGTAAAGCAGGCGCTCGGTGAGACGCCAGAAAATCTTATTGTAGTATTTAAGGCCCCGTTTCGCGGAAGTCATTTTCTGGTGATGCTTATCCGGCGCCAGGGCTTTCAGAGCCTCAAAGCCCTGAAGAAAATCATGCATGCCTGCGATCAGCATATATTCATCCAGAAGATCGCCGGCCATGTGGGCTTTGGAGATCTTCTCGATCCACCAGTCATGCAGGACCTGCTTTTCCAGGATGCAGTCATACATGGCGTTGACCGTCAGGGAATTACGCATGTCATAATAATCGATGATGGGCGTCTGCCGGTATTCATAGGTCTCATGCCAGGCCTGGACCCCGTTCAGGATGATAGGGGTGCCGCCGTGGCGGAGACCGTATTCCACATCGTCACAGTGAAGGAAGAAGGGAATCGGGGTATTATGCATGATAAAATCTGCCGGGAAGCAGCACATCCACCAGCCGCCGTACTCGCCGCCGCTGCCGTCGTTGACAGAGGGCAGGGAGGCCGGATCGGTCATATCCGCATTCCAGCCCACATGCTGTATGGCGCCGCCGTTCCAGATGTCCGAGGCTGTGTACTGGACATAGCGCTGATCGGTCCGGAACATGCGGCCGGCAATGACCGAGTCCTGATATTCGGGCTTTAAGCCCGACAGGAGGGCGTAGATGCGGTAGAGGCTTTCCGGAATGAAGGCCACATCGTCATCCATCAGGATCATGTGGGTGAAATGGCTTTCAGCCTGCATGGCGCGGGCCTCCACCATGCCGCGGGTATAGCCGCCGGAACCGCCGGTGTTGGCGTTGTGGCGGATCCGAAGCCCCGCTTCCGTGACTTCGGGGATCTCAGACCCGTTGTCTGTGACAATGATCTGCAGCTTTCCCTGCAGGGGATGGCCTTCCTTAAAAAAGTCTGTGGACTTTAGGAGAGCCAGATTTTCCTCCAGAGCCTGTCTGCGGTGGTAGGTGCAGATGATCAGGGCAAGCCGGACAGGGTTTGAAAAGGCTGCGGTATCCTTTCCGGCCTGCCATGCAGCCGCCTTCAGACAGGTCTCGCTTTCGGCCTTTACGCTGAAGGCGTAGATGCCGGCCTCCTCCGGATGGGTAAAGGGGATGACCAGGGTCTCCTGAGCCTCATGCTCCTTTTCAAAAACCGCCTGCTCTTTTCGGCCATCTTCTGTGAAGGTGAAAAGGGAGATCCTTGCCCGGCCGGATAAGGTCAGGGTCAGCTCCCAGCCGCTGCTGCCGCCCACGAATACCATAGCGCTGGCAGCGGCAGTCCGCTTGATGGTCGCATTAAATCTCGAGTCGCCGGTGTAGTAGAAGCCGCATTCGTCCTCCGTTGTGGAAGCTGTTGTCAGCGTGATCTTGCGCGAAACAGCCTCACTCAGCTTGATCTGCCTGCCGGAGATCAGTTCATATTCCTGCACCAGCATCTGAACCTGGTAGCCGTCGCCCGCTTCATCGGTGTACTTGCTATAGGTTCCGTCTTCGTTCAGGCGATAGAGATCGGGCGTGGCCGAGGTATTGAGCGCGCTGAACGCTCCGGTAGCGCCTACATTTTCCAGAATGTCATAGACAGCAGGCGAACCGTTTACATCCCTGTACAGCAGATTGCCTTCTCCGTCAGTGATCTTGCAGACGAATTCCGGCCAGATGACCTCATTGTTGCTGCTGCCCTTCATGCCATACAGGTGTGGCCTGCGATCGTTGTGATAGACGTTGAGATTGTTCGTGTTGTTATACGTCGCAAAGGGCTTCCCGGGCACGCCATGGCCCGCGTCCTGCGCGTCAGAGGCATAGACGCCGATGTAGGCATTCACGTTCAAATCTTTGTTCTTGATCACTGTGTTGCGGTCCTGA
>CADAIF010000095.1 GCA_902787905.1 uncultured Lachnospiraceae bacterium | reverse complement strand
ATCCTTCAGGCGGATTATGAAGCCATGCGTCAGGCTGTCAGTCCGCTTTCACCTCAGCCTGAGGTTCTGTTAAATGATGCTGTCACTATCCCGAAGCTGCCCATGAAACAGGTCCCCATCATCAAGGGGGATGCCATAAGCCTGTCGATCGCGGCAGCCAGTATCATTGCCAAGGTGACCAGGGACCGGATGATGAAGGATTACGATCTTCTTTATCCCGGTTACGGCTTTGCTGCCCATAAGGGCTACGGCACGGCGGAGCATATCCGGGCCATAAAGGAACTTGGCCCGTCGCCCATCCACAGGATGAGCTTCCTTGGCGGGATCCTCTCATGAATACGCATGAGAAGGGGCAGACCCGCGAGGACATGGCCGTCGCTTATCTTGAAAGCAAAGGCTATAACATTTCAGACCGCAATTTCCGCTGCGCCTTCGGCGAGATCGATATCATCGCCAACAAGGAAGGCATGCTGGTCTTTGTGGAAGTCAAATATCGAAAAAACGCGCGCACCCAGCATCCTCTGGCCTCTGTGGGGCCAAAGAAGCAGGAGAAGATCTCCAGGTGCGCTCTCTATTATATGTACAGGCATAAACTGCCGGAGGATACGCCCTGCCGTTTTGATGTGATCTCCATTCTGGGGGATGAAATCAGTCACTTCAGGGATGCCTTCCCTTTTTATCCTGTCAGGAGTTGACCATGTATATCTCAAAAAGCACAAGGCTGCATCAGGAGGGCAGAGCCCCTTATATCAGCTATCCCCTGCTGGAGAAGACCGGCATGGTCCGGCACGGCTTTTCCACCCGGCTGGGCGGGGTCAGCAGCGGGCAGTTTGCCTCCATGAATCTCAGCTTCAAACAGGGGGATGATCCTGAAAAGGTTCTGGAGAATTTCAGGATCATGGCAGATACCCTGGGCTTTGATCTTGAAAAGGCAGTCATGTCTGACCAGACCCACACCACCAATGTCCGTCTTATGACCGCTGAGGATATGGGCAAGGGCATCCTGAAGGAGAAGACCTATCAGGATGTGGACGGCATGATCACCAATGTCCCCGGCCTGGTGCTGGTCACCTCCTACGCAGACTGTGTCCCGCTCTTTTTTGTGGACCCGGTGCATAAGGCTATCGGCCTGTCCCATTCGGGATGGCGGGGTACTGTGGGCCGCATGGGAGAGGTTACCGTGAAGGCCATGACCAGGGCCTTCGGCAGCCGTCCCGAGGATATGATCGCCGCAGTCGGTCCTTCTATCTGTAAGGACTGCTATGAGGTCAGTGAAGATGTGGCCGATGCCTTTAAGGCAGCCTTTTCCGCTGAGGTCTGCGGGAAGATCCTGACGGAAAAGGGCGGCGGCAAATTCCAGCTGGACCTGTGGGAAGCCAATCGGCAGATCCTTCTGTCCGCCGGCATTTTGCCGGATCATATCGCAGTGACCGATATCTGTACCCGGTGCCACAGCGACCTTCTCTGGTCCCACAGGGCCACGGGAGGAAAACGCGGCGGTCTGGCAGCTTTCCTGTCTCTGCTGCCATAAAACCATCCATTCTTATCATAGAGGAGCAGCCTAGTGAAAAAGCATGACCATGTGATCAGGGCAGTCGCCCCGGGAAGTATCGCCGAGGAGCTGGAACTTATGCCCGGTGATATCGTCCTTTCCATCAACGGACAGGAGATCGAAGATGTCTTCGATTACCATTTCCTGATCAATGATGATTATATAGAAATGCTGGTCCGCACCGCAGAGGGTGAGGAGGAGCTGCTGGAGATCGAAAAGGATTACGACGAAGACATCGGCATCACTTTTGAGTCAAGCCTGATGGATCAGTACAGGTCCTGCAGCAATAAATGCGTGTTCTGCTTTATCGACCAGCTGCCGAAGGGCCTGCGTGAGACCATGTACTTTAAGGATGATGATTCCAGGCTGTCCTTCCTTCAGGGCAATTACATTACCATGACCAATATGAAGGATGAGGACCTGGACCGTCTGATCCGTTATAAACTGGAACCCATCAACGTCTCGGTCCATACCACCAATCCCGAGCTCAGGAAAAAAATGCTGGGCAACCGGTTCGCCGGTAAGATCATGGATCAGCTGAAGAAGCTCTATAACGGGGGCATTATCATGAATGCCCAGATCGTTCTCTGCAAAAATATCAATGACGGCGAGGAGCTTGAGCGGACCATCCGGGACCTTTCCGGTTTTCTGCCCTTCATAGAAAGTGTTTCCGTCGTTCCGGTAGGCCTTTCCGCCCACCGTGAGGGCCTTTACCCTCTGGAACCCTTTACCGCTGAGGACGCTAAGGCTGTCATCGACACCATTGAGCGCTGGCAGTCCGTGCTTTACGCGGAATATGATACCCATTTCATCCATGCGTCCGATGAGTGGTATCTCCTTGCCGGACGGCCAATTCCGGAGGAGGACCGCTATGACGGCTACCTGCAGCTTGAAAACGGTGTAGGCATGATCCGTCTTCTGATCAGTGAGTTCAGTGAGGCCCTGGCCTCATTTGAAGGGGATGACAGGGTCCGGCATGTGACGATCGCCACCGGCCGGCTGGCCGCGCCTACGCTGCGCATGCTGGTAAAGGCGCTCTCCGCCAAATTCCCCAATGTTACCGTAGATGTCCGGGTGATCATCAATCACTTCTTCGGTGAGCGGATCACGGTTTCCGGCCTGCTGACCGGAAGGGATATCACAGGGCAGCTTAAAGGTGAAGACCTGGGCGAGGCTTTGCTTTTGCCGGTCAATGTCCTGCGAAGCGGAGAGGATGTCCTTCTGGACGATATGACGGTCGGCGATATTGAAAGCGCTTTACAAATCCCGGTAAGAATTGTAAAATCAAACGGTCAGGACCTGGCCTTGGCGATTCTCGGCGAGGCATCTGACCTTTCATCATAAAAAGAGGTGATCAACATGAGCAGACCTATCGTGGCCATTGTCGGCCGGCCCAATGTGGGCAAATCCACATTGTTCAATGCTCTGGCCGGTCAGCAGATCTCCATCGTCAAGGATACGCCGGGCGTGACCCGCGACCGTATCTACGCCGATGTGTCATGGCTGAATTATCAGTTTACGATTATTGATACAGGGGGTATTGAACCTCAGACCAACGACCTGATCCTTAAAAGTATGAGGGAGCAGGCGGAAATAGCCATTGAAACAGCCGATGTCATCATCTTCCTGACCGACCTGCGCCAGGGTCTGGTGGACGCCGATTTCCAGGTGGCCAACATGATCCGCAGGGCGAAAAAGCCGGTGGTCCTTGTGGTCAACAAGGTGGATAATTTCAATAAGATGATGGCGGATGTCTACGAATTCTATAACCTGGGTCTGGGTGATCCCATGCCCGTCAGCGCCGCCTCCAAGTTGGGAATGGGTGATATGCTGGATGCAGTCACATCCCATTTCCCCCAGGGCAGTGACAGTGAAGAGGAAGATGAAAGGCCCCATATCGCAGTGGTGGGCAAGCCCAATGTCGGCAAATCCTCTCTGATCAATAAGCTGATCGGTGAAAACCGTGTCATTGTCAGTGATATTGCCGGCACCACCCGGGACGCCATCGATACACCGGTCCGTCACAACGGACGTGAATATGTCTTTATCGATACCGCAGGTCTGCGCAGGAAAAGCAAGATCAAGGAGGATATCGAACGCTACAGTATCATCCGGACCGTTTCCGCCGTGGAAAGGGCGGATGTGGTCGTTCTGATGATCGATGCCTCCGAGGGCGTGACCGAGCAGGATGCCAAGATCGCCGGCATCGCCCATGAACGCGGCAAGGGGATGATCATCGCCGTCAATAAATGGGATGTCATCGAAAAGGATGACAAGACCATGAATAAGTTCACAAAGGAGATCAGAGAAAAGCTTTCCTTCATGGCCTATGCCGAACTGATCTTCATTTCGGCCCTGACCGGCCAGAGGGTCAATAAGCTCTATGAGACCATTGACGCCGTGATCGAAAACCACGCCATGCGGATCGGCACCGGCGTCCTGAATGAGATCCTCAGTGAAGCGGTCGCCTTAAAGCAGCCGCCCTCTGACAAGGGCAAACGCCTGCGTCTTTATTACATCACCCAGGTCTCTGTCAAGCCGCCCACCTTCGTCATCTTCATCAATGACAAGGACCTCACGCATTTTTCCTATACCAGATACATTGAAAACCAGATCCGTGAAACCTTCGGATTCAGGGGCACCCCCCTGCATTTTATCTACAGGGAAAGAAAGGATAAGTGACCATCATGCTGTCTAAGGTGATCATCTGTCTGGTCATCGGCTATATTTTCGGCTGTTTTCAGACGGGTTTCTTTTACGGCAAGCTGCTGCATGGCATTGATGTCAGAAACTACGGAAGCGGCAACGCGGGTACCACAAACACCTTGCGTACCCTCGGAAAAAAAGCCGGCTACATCGTTTTTTTCGGAGACGCCTTAAAGGCCTGTTTCGCTGTATGGCTTGTCAGATACCTGCTTTTCCCGGGTCTTGACATTACTCATACACTGGAGATGATCGCGGCCCTGGGCGTCGTTTTGGGACACAATTATCCCTTCTATATGCACTTTAAAGGCGGCAAGGGTATTGCGGCCACTGGCGGCCTGATGTTCGCTCTGGATATCCGGATGGCGATCATCGCTGCCCTGATCTTTGCCCTGGTCTTTTTCACCACCCGTTATGTCTCGGTGGGTTCTCTGACCATCACCGCGGCCTTTCCTGTCATGATCCTTTTCTTCTTCCGGGGAGAATGGACCATGTTCTGGCTGAGCCTGATCTTTACGGCCATGGCCTGGTGGCGGCACAGGGCGAATATCAAACGTCTGATGAACGGGACGGAAAACCGTTTTGACCGAAAGAAAAAGAAGGAGCATGACTCGTGACCCATGTCATTATCTACACAGACGGCGCCGCAAGAGGCAATCCCGGACCGGGAGGCTACGGCGCTGTCCTTGAATATACCGATAAATCGGGAAAACTCCATACCAAAGAGCTTTCCTGCGGCTACCGCCTGACCACCAACAACCGTATGGAGATCCTGGGCGTGATCCGTGCCCTCCAGGCACTGATAATTCCCTGCGACATCGATCTTTACTCGGATTCCCAGTATGTGGTCAATGCCTTTAATCAGCACTGGATCGACAGCTGGCAGAAAAAGGGCTGGAAGCGCGGCAAAAATGAGCCTGTCAAAAATGTGGACCTCTGGCTGGAGCTTCTGTCTGCCATGAAGGGGCACCAGGTGCATTTCCACTGGGTCAGGGGCCATGACGGCCATCCTCAGAATGAGCGCTGTGATCAGCTGGCGACTGCGGCCGCGGACAGCGGCGAGCATCTGGAGGATGAAGGTTTTGATGGAGGCAGTCAATGATCTTTCCGGAAAGCTTTGAAAAACGCATGCAGGAAATGCTGGGAGATGAATACCCGGCTTTTCTTAAAAGCTATGACCGTCCGGTCAATAACTGCATCCGTGTGAATACCGCCAAGGCAGCGCCTGAAGCGCTGCTTGCCGAAATGGGGCTTGAAGCCTCCCCTGTCCCCTGGACAAAGAACGGCTTTTATATTGAGCAGAAGAAGCAGTTCTCCAGGCATCCCTTTTATCACGCGGGACTCTATTATATACAGGAAGCCAGCGCCATGCTGCCCGCCGTCCTGGTGGACGCAAGGCCCGGCGAGTGTATTCTTGACCTTTGCGCGGCTCCGGGCGGCAAAAGCACCGCCATCGCCGCGGCCATGAAGGGCAGGGGCCTTCTGGTCTCCAATGACATCAGTCATTCCAGGGCCAAGGCACTGCTTCGAAATCTGGAAGGCTTTGGGGCCTCCTCCTGTATCGTCACGAGTGAATATCCGGAAAAGCTTTCCAGGTCTTTTCCTGCTTTTTTTGACAAAGTCCTGATCGACGCCCCCTGTTCAGGTGAAGGTATGTTCCATAAGGAACCCTCCATGACCAGAAGCTGGGAGAAAAACGGACCGGATTTTTATCATAAGCTGCAGAAGGAGATCCTTGGTTTTGCGGCAGCCATGCTGAAACCCGGCGGCCGGATCGTCTATTCCACCTGTACCTTTTCGCCCCAGGAGGATGAGGGTACGATTGCCTGGTTCCTTTCCGAATTCCCGGAATTTCATCTTGTGGATCCCGGGCCTTCTCTGCCGGACCCTGCAGGCTGCGGGATCAGTCCGGGCAGACCGGAGTGGGGCGGCGGACTTTCTGACCTTTCTAAGACCCTGCGTCTCTGGCCTCATCATCTGAGAGGAGAAGGGCACTTTGCCGCTGTCCTGAAAAAAGACGGGGACTATGATGGGCCTGTAAGACCTCAGGCCAAAGGCAGTATCCATAAGGAGGATCTGAAGATCTTCAGGGATTTCCTTGCGAAGGAAGGCATTGAAGATATCTTTGATAAGGACAGGCTGCTGGTCCAGAACGGCTACCTGCAGTATCTGCCTGAGATCATGCCCAATCTTAAAGGCCTGCACCTGATGCGCTGCGGCTGGTATCTGGGTGAGATCAAAAAGAATCGTTTTGAACCCTCCGGCGCCTTCGCCAGGGGACTTGAAAGGCAGATGTGCCGCAAGACCATCTCTTACGCGCCTGACAGCGAAGAGGTCATCCGTTATCTGAAATGTGAAACCCTGTCGGTTTCTGACGAACTTGAAGATGGCTGGTATCTGGTATGTACAGGGGATTATCCGCTGGGCTGGGGCAAGGTTTCCCGCGGCACCTTAAAGAATAAGTATCCGTCAGGCTGGCGACTGGTCTGACGCGTAAAAAGATCATGGGTAATATGATGAGACTGGACCGTTTCCTGACCGAGGCCGGAGCGGGGACCAGAAGTGAAGTAAAAAAATATATCCGTGCAGGCAGGGTCACTGTGGCCGGAGAAAGGGCGGCAAGGCCTGAGATCAAGCTGGATCCGGACACCTGTCAGGTCCTGCTTGACGGAGCGCCGGTTTCCTTAAACCGGGACATCTATCTGATGCTCCATAAACCGGCAGGCGTGATCAGCGCCACGGAGGATCCGCGGGAGAAGACGGTTCTGGACCTGATCG
>CADAIF010000094.1 GCA_902787905.1 uncultured Lachnospiraceae bacterium | reverse complement strand
GGAAGTCATGCAGGCGGTATCCTGCGGCAGGGCAGATTTCGGCGTTCTGCCGGTGGAAAACAGCTCAACGGGGATCATCACGGATGTCTATGACCTTATGAGCCGGTATGATATCTGCATTGTAGGTGAATATGAAGTCCGGGTAGATCATGCCCTGCTGGGCCTGAAAGGGGCGGGTATAAACGGGATCAGGACCGTTTATTCACATCCCCAGGGCCTGATGCAGTGCAGCCGTTTTCTGAGGACCCATCCTGACTGGGAGCAGATCAGCCTCCTGAACACGGCCGTCAGCGCCCGTAAGGTACAGGAGGAGGGCAGACCCGATCAGGCGGCCATAGCCAGCACCCTTGCCGCGGATTATTACGGTCTGGATGTGCTGAAAAGCGGCATTTCGGATAATGACAGCAACGCGACGCGTTTTATCATCATCCATAATCATAAGGTGTATGAAGAGAGCGCGGACAGGATCAGTATTACCTTTGAGCTGGCCCATGAAACCGGCAGCCTCTTCCATGTGCTGGGTTTCATTATCTATAATAATCTGAATATGACGAAAATAGAGTCCAGACCCATCCAGGGTGAAAAATGGCGTTACCGCTTCTTTATCGATATTGACGGCAGTCTTTCGGATATGGCGGTACGATCGGCACTGAGGGAAGTTGAGAAGGAAACCAGTGCCTTCCATATCCTGGGCAATTATCGGGTAAAATAAGAGGAGGGATGGCTATGGCATATAAGATGTTCGCGTCGATCCATGTGGGATCAGAGGATGTCAGCCTGAGAATCTACGAGATCTCCAGGAAAAACGGGATCCGCAGGATCGATGATGTCAAATACTTTATCGAGCTGGGCAGCGATACCTACCGCAAAGGTTATATCGAATTTGATCTTGTCCATGAACTTTGCCAGGTGCTTGAGCAGTTCAAGCTGAAAATGAAGGAATACAGGATCACGGATTACATCGCTTACGCCAGCAGCGCGGTCCGAGAGGCCTTAAATGCAGGACTGATCATCGATCAGATCCGTGTGAGGACCGGTCTGAAGATCCAGTGTATCGATAATTCCGAACAGTGTTTTCTTCAGATGAAGGCCATTGCCCAGAATATGGGTAAGTTCCGGCAGCTGGTCCAGGAGGGGGCCGTGATCGTTGATATGGGCGCCGGCAGCCTGCAGCTGACGGTTTATGATGAAGGCCGGCTGATCTTCACGCAGAATCTGAAGCTTGGCTCCCTAAGGCTCAGGGAGATCCTGGCAGATCTGGAAGAGCAGGCGACCGACTTTGTCAAGGTCATGGAGGACTATATCGGAAATGATATCGATACCTTCAACAAGCTCTTCATGAATACCCATAAGATGCGTCATATCATCGTCATGGGTGAAGAGATGATGTCCATGTTGAAGTTGTCCGGCAGTCAGCACAAGGTACTGACCCTGAATAAGACGGATTTCGCCAGGATCCATGATATGGTTCTCGGCAGTACGCCGGATGCCCTTTCCGTCAGCTACAGCATGCCTTATGAGATCGCCACGCTGCTTAAACCTGCGGCGGTCGTTTATCAGCGGCTGATCGCCGCTTCCGGGGCTGAAAAGATCTGGGCCGGAGAGGCGGATCTCTGCGACGGCATGGCTGTGGAATACGCGGAGAAGCTGCTGAATATCCAGCAGGGCCAGCTCTTTAATGAGGATATCATTGCCTATGGTATGGCCATCGCCGGCAAGTATGATTCCAATATTGCCCATATTGAAAATGTCGAGAAGCTCTCTACAGCTATCTTCGACGCTCTGCGTAAGAAGACAGGTCTTTCTGACAGAGACCGGCTGCTGCTGCGTATGGCCTGTATCCTGCATGATTCCGGAAAATTCATCAATATGCAGGGTGGAACAGACCACAGCTATTTCATCGTCCTGGCCACCGAATTTATCGGCCTGTCTGTAGAAGAGAAAAAGATCATCGCGGATGTGATCAAGTACAATTCGGCGGCAGAGGTGCCGGCCAGAGAAGATCTGGCTGCGCCGCTGGGAGATGAGGCCTATATCCGTATGCTGAAGCTGACCGCGATCCTTCGTATAGCCAACGGCATGGATCAGAGTCACACTCAGAAGATGAAGAAGGTGTCCGTGCAGATCAGGGACGATATGCTCATGATCAAGGCGGATACCCTGTTTGATATCACACTGGAGCAGACCATTATGGATCAGAAGGGTGTCTTTTTCGAAGAAATCTATGGCTATAAGCCGGTTCTGAGAGCTAAAAGGAGGTAACTGATATGGCTGGTCAGATATATAATAAACACGCGAATTTCCGGAACAGGGAGCTGAGCTGGCTTGAATTTGACCTGAGAGTTTTGAACGAAGCCCGTGATAAAAGCCTGCCCCTGTTTGAACGTCTGAAATTCCTCAGCATCACATCTTCCAATCTGGATGAGTTTT
Organism: uncultured Lachnospiraceae bacterium; assembly: GCA_902787905.1. Taxonomy (GTDB): domain Bacteria; phylum Bacillota; class Clostridia; order Lachnospirales; family Lachnospiraceae; genus UBA2912. The sequence continues at coordinate 4,634 of CADAIF010000094.1, read as the reverse complement.
TCATGATCCGTGTCGCTTCACTGAAGGATATGGTCCATGCAGGTTATAAAAAGACGGATATTGCCGGCATGACGGCGCAGCAGCAGCTGGACGCCATCAGCGAGAAGACCCATGACCTGGTAGGTAAACAGTATAATTCCTACAATCGTTCTTTCCTGCCGGCCCTGAAACAGAATCATATGATCATTATCGATCAGCATCAGGACCTGTCTGAAAAGCAGGCAGCTTTTGTGGATGACTACTTTATGAGAGAGGTCTATCCGGTGCTGACCCCCATGGCTGTGGATTCCTCCAGGCCCTTCCCCCTGATCAGCAACAAGACCCTGAATATCGGTGCCCTGATCAGGAATGATGAGCAGGACAGGGAATTTGATTTCGCCACGGTCCAGGTGCCCGGTGTTCTGCCCAGATATGTCCAGATCCCTTCGGATGACGCGGAGGATACGGTCATTGTGCTTCTGGAGGAGATCATTGAGCGGAATATCCACAAGCTCTTTCTGAATCATGAGGTTATCTGCGCTCATCCCTACAGGATCATGAGAAACGCGGATCTCCCCATCGATGAGGATGAAGCGGCGGACCTTCTGAAAGAGATCCAGAAACAGCTTAAGCGCCGTAAAAGAGGCGAAGTCATCCGTCTGGAAGTGGAAGATGACATGGATAAGCGGCTGCTCAAGATCCTGAAGAAGGAGCTGTCCGTAACGGAGAGTGATATCTACAAAATCAAGGGACCGCTGGACCTGACCTTCCTGATGAAGGTCAGCGGCATGGATGGCTTTGAACATCTCAGATATAAGAAATATATACCGCAGCCGGTACCCGGCATGGATCCGTCCGCGGATATATTCAGTCAGATCCGTAAGGGGGATATTCTGCTGAGCCATCCTTACCAGACCTTTGATCCGGTGGTGGATTTTGTGAGACAGGCTGCAAAGGATCCGGATGTTCTGGCCATCAAGCAGACCCTTTACCGTGTCAGCGGCAATTCACCTATTATCGCCGCCCTTGCGGCTGCCGCGGAAAACGGAAAGCAGGTTTCCGTACTGGTAGAGCTCAAGGCCAGATTTGATGAGGAAAACAATATCATCTGGGCCCAGATGCTGGAAAAGGCAGGCTGCCATGTCATCTACGGTCTCCGCGGCCTGAAGACCCACAGCAAGATCACCCTGGTAGTCCGCAGGGATGAAGACGGTATCCGCCGTTATGTCCATCTGGGAACAGGCAACTATAATGATCAGACCGCCAAGCTTTATACGGATATGGGTCTTCTGACCTGTGCCGGTCCGATCGGTGAAGATGCCACTGCGGTTTTCAATATGCTTTCGGGTTATTCCGAGCCGCCGAAATGGCATAAGCTGGTTGTGGCGCCTATCTGGCTCAGGGATAAGTTCATGCGTCTGATCGAACGTGAGACCAATCATGCCAGGGAGGGACGTTCGGCCAGAATCGTGGCCAAAATGAATTCCCTGTGCGACGCGGGGATCATCTCTGCCCTTTATGAGGCCTCCTGCGCCGGCGTGGAGATCGATCTGATCATCAGGGGCATCTGCTGTCTCAAGGCCGGCATTCCGGACCTGAGTGAGCATATTCGTGTACGCTCCATCGTAGGTAATTTCCTGGAGCATAGCCGTATTTTTTACTGCTACAATGACGGCTTCGAAGAGGTCTATATGGGCAGTGCCGACTGGATGCCCAGAAACCTGGACAAGCGTGTGGAGATCATGTTCCCGGTGGAGAATCCTGAGTGCATGGAAGAGGTCAAGCATATTCTGAGCGCACAGCTGGCGGATAATGTCAAGGCATCGATCCTTCAGCCGGACGGCAGTTATGAAAAGATCGATAAGCGAGGCAAAGTGCCTTTCAACGCTCAGGCCTATTTCTGTGAAAAGGCGGTAAAGGAAGCTGCGCGGGATGATGAGGATGAGCATGAGGTCAGGCGGGTCTTTGAGCCCCTGTATCATATCGAGGATTAAAAAAATGGCGTGTGAAAAAACTTTCGTTTTTTCACACGCCCTTTTCCTGAAGATGCTTATTGAATATCCAGTGACAGCATTCGCTGGATCATGGTGCCGTAGGTGTCGAAAAAGGCCATGGCCGCTGCCGCCGTGAAATTGGTGCAGATGGGATTATTTGTCAGGTCATTAAAGTAACGGGTGATGGCACTGATGGTTTCCCTGTCCGGCACGGTATAAAACTTAGGACCGTATTTCTTGCCGTAGCGCTCTGTGTTTTTCAGGAAAAGCTTGTTCATATTATTGTAGATGGACGTATGAACGAGCAGGTCCGCCTTGTGGATCTGGTCATCATCAATGATATGGAAGGTGATATTAGGATTCTTTTCCACGATCTGATAGACGTAGGAGATATGCTTCTGCCTTTCTTCGATGCTCATTTTATATTCAACATCCGCGAAATAGATGATGCCGTCGGAGATGTAGCGCAGAAGACTGGTCTTCAGAATAAAGAAATCAATGGTTCCCTTCTCAAAGATCTCCTCCCAGGTAATACCCAGCTGGGCGATCAGCTGCGGCATACTGGGATCAAGCTCCAGATCCCGGGCCTTCTGTATGAGGCGGGGGATGATCTCAGGCGGCAGAAGGAATTCGAAGCCCCTGGTCAGGAAGATCTGATAAGTACGGTGGGCATAAAATTCCGTGCGGTAGCCGTGCATTAAAAGATCCTTCGAGTCGGAACTTCTGGCCAGCATGGGACAGGCAATCATTTCCTGCCGCATTTTTCCGTAGACGGAAGTGACTGCCGCAGGTTCCGTGATCATGTTCAGCATGACAAAATGCCTGTTGGCATCCACGGTGCAGAGGATCACGGCACAGTCCCTGATCACGATCATATTGGGCATGGAAAGCTCCGAAGAGTCATAGAAATTAAAATCAATATAGCTGAAGCGGTTGATCAGGAAATAGACTGCTTTCAGATAATGGTCGTCATCCCCCAGTCTGCCTTCAAGGCCCATCTGTACATGGATCTGCAGGTTGGGTTCGTCCCTGCCGAAGCTGTCAGGAATATGGTTTTTCAGGATTGTGCACAGGGACAGAGAACAGAGAATATCGCAGTCGCCATTGTTTTTACGGATCAGTTCGGGCAGCTGATTCCTGAAAAAGGAAGCGGCCTCAGATTCTCCGATAAAGGTTCTGTTCTGGCCGCTTACAGGGACCTTTAAAAGCTCCGAACCCTGATCCAGAGACGCGCGGTAGGCATCCCTTAAAAGGCCCAGAATGACCGCAGAGAGTTCTCCCTCGGTCTGGGCGGAAGCCGTGTTGAATTCCGAGGCAAAATGCACCGCGTCATTTTGAGCAAAGATTTCATGCGCCAGTGTATCGGCGATGGTTTTATTCACATTGGAAGCCGATTTTGAAGCGGGCAGTTTATCTTTATTGCACCATTTGCTGATGTAAGATGTGTCATATCCGACGATCTCGGCAATCGTTGTCATTTTAAAACCTGAAAAACGGATCAGTCTTTTCAGTAAAGTGCCATACGCGCTCATACACAGTCCCTCCCAAAACCCAACATTTGACATTATTATATCATGGCAGAGTCAAATGGACAACTGACGTTGACAAATTTTGAATCAACAAGCGGATATTCTATGTTAATTCTTCCCTTTTCACCGGATATCATGTATAATACTTTTAGTTTTATGTCAATGGAGGTGTTTCCGTGGCGAATAAGGATTATTCCAATTTAGGGGATACCATTCAGTCCCTGGTGGATGACGCTGTTCAGAACATGAACTTCGCCCAGTTAAACAGGAATATCACAGGTTCCATTCAGTCGGTCTTTGACGAACTTGGTATAGATATCGATGTCAGGCAGGTCCAGGCCAGCCAGTCGGCAGGCAGGCGCTATACGGTAAAACAGCCGCAGCTGAATAAAAAGCCGGTCAAGGAATCTTTGTATGCCGTAAATCCGCCTGGCAGCTTTACCAGTCTTTTTGCCAGAATCGCGGGCGGTGTGCTGACAGGTATCTTCGGTTTTTCTCTGTTTATGCTGATCGTTGTCGGCGCTGTCATCAGGGGCCAGAGTGTCGCTCCTGTAATCATCAGCTCCGCGGCGATCCTGCCGCTTCTGGTGCTTTCCATCTTTCTGCTGATCTACGGCATTAAGTCAGGAAACCGTCTGAAACGGTTCAGACAATATGTTTCCAGGATCGGCGGCAGGCGTTTCTGCGAGATCAATGAACTGGCGGATGCTGTGAATAAGGATACGGCTTTTGTCGTTAAGGACATTGAGGCCATGATCGATAAGCATTTCTTCCCGCATGGCCATATGGACAGGCTGAAAACCCATCTGATGCTGGATGAGGAGACCTATAAGCAGTATCTGGAGTCCGCGGCGGCGGACGACCGGCGTCAGGAGACGCTCAGGTCCAGGCGTGAGGCCGGCCAGGATGGTTTTGACGCCAGCGGCATCAATGATCCGGAACTGGTCAAGGCAATAGAAGAGGGCAATCGCTACATGCAGCAGATCAGGGGTGCCAACAACCTGATCCCGGATCCGGTCATCTCTGAGAAACTGGACCGTATGGAAGTACTGATCGGCAAGATCTTCGATGTACTGAAGCAGAATCCGGATCAGCTGCCCAAGCTTCGTAAATTTATGAAGTATTATATGCC
>CADAIF010000093.1 GCA_902787905.1 uncultured Lachnospiraceae bacterium | reverse complement strand
CAGGCATTATCTGGGCCACGGCAAGGTCATTACGGCGATGTCGACGCTTGCAGGCGGCAAGGGCACTCTTTATGACATGGGTGCACCGATCCGGATCACCAAAAATCTTGACCTTTATCCGGTCCTGGAAACAGGCAGGAAGATCACGGTGCATTTCAATGGACCGGAAACGACCGGGGCTTATGAAGGAACGGACACTGCGATGTCGGTGTATGTCGATAAGGACGCCACGCTTCAGGTGACAGAGAATAAGCTGATGGCCTTCGCACCCGGAAGCGGCACGGACACCCTGGACTTTAACCCGGGCGGCACTGCCGGCGGCATCATGGGCGCACCATTTTATTATCTGGAGGACACTGAAGAAAGGGTACTTGTCGGATGGTCCTACACCGCGGACGGCGCTCAGCTCCACAGCTTCAGTGAGCGCTTTACCGTGACGGCCGATACGGTCATCTACCTGATCTGGGATCAGCCGGTGACGGTGACCTTAAAGTCCAATGACAGCAGGGATATCACTGAGAGGGCTTATCTGCCCAAGGGCGCGGGCCTGTCTGTTCTGGAATCCAGTCTGATCAGAAATGACGGACACAGAAGCTATCCGGATGAATGGACCATTAACCCGGACGGCGCAAGTCTTACGGTACGTTTCAAGGGCTGGAATACCAAGGCGAACGGCACAGGCACCAATTACGCACCGGGAGCTTCCTTCAAAGCAGCAAAGGATATGACCCTGTACGCCATCTGGGAAGAGACCGGCAGTCTGCCTGACGCGGGCAGGATCATTGAAAAGGACTATGCTTCGCTCAATATCTGCCTGAGGGCAGGAGAAACCTTTAAACTGGAGGGCCTGGAAAAGATCTGGCCGGAGGGTATCTACCGCTGGCTGGCAGCAGACCCCTATGTGGCCACGGTCGATCAGACAGGTAAGGTGACAGCAAAGCATCCGGGCAAGACGATGATCCGTCAGCAGGTCGGATACCAGTACAACGAATATTTCGTCTTCATCTATGTAACAGCCGGCAGTGAGAAGATTGTCAATATCACAGGACAGCCGGCCGCTCAGAACATGTACGCCGGTCAGACCGCTGTCTTCAGCGTGAAGGCTCAGGGCGATATCGCTTCCTGGCAGTGGCAGTATAAGACCGCCACGGGGTCAGGCTGGATGAATGCGACGGCTGCAGGCAACAAGACGGCGCAGCTTTCCGTGCCGGCCACAGCAGGCAGAGACGGCTACATGTACAGATGTAAGATCACAGATACCGCAGGCGGCATCTGGTTCAGCGGCGCGGCCGTACTTTCTCTCAAGGCAGTGCCTGACATCAATAGCCAGCCGGCAGATGTTTCGGCAGCCGCAGGAAAGACGGTGACCTTTAAGGTGGGCACCACAGAGACACCCGCATCTTACCAGTGGAAGTATAAGACGCCGGTGGGCACTAAGTGGCTCAACGCGACGGCGGAGGGCAACACCACACAGACCCTGAAGGTGCCTGTGACCAAAGGCAAGGACGGCTATATCTACAAATGCGTCGTCACCTTTGCGGACAGCACAGTAAAGATCAGTCAGGTAGCGAAGCTGACGGTGAAGGCGGCAAATGCCATTATCGATCAGACCGGCAATGTGACCGCAAATGTGGGCGACATCGGTATCTTCAAAGTCACGGCAGCAGGTCAGGCAAAGTCCTTCCAGTGGCAGTACAAGGCAGCGGCCGGCAGCAGCTGGGCCAACGCGACAGCCGCCGGCAGCAAGACGGCCACCCTGGGCGTACCGGCCACAAGCAGCAGGAACGGCTACAGCTACAAGTGCATCGTCACCTTTGCGGACGGCAGCACTCTGACGAGTGAGCCTGCAAAGCTGACGGTCAAAGTTCCTGCCGCAATTACCACGCATCCGGAAAGCCAGACCCTGGCTGCGGGCAAGACCGCGGTCTTTACCGTGGCAGCCTCCGGCAATGTGACAGCTTACCAGTGGCAGTATAAAACGCCTTACGGCAGCAAATGGTTAAACGCGACTGCAAGTGGCGCGCAGACGGCCAGCGTGAGCGTGCCGGCTACCATTGCAAGAGATGCCTATGCTTACCGCTGCAAGGTGACCTTCGGCGACGGCAGTACCCGTTTCAGCCGCACTGCGATCCTGCGGGTCAACGGTATCAAGGTCCAGCCGAAAGCTGTGACAGTCTCTGCCGGCGCCACAGCAACTTTCAAAGTGACGGCGTCCGGAGAAGTCGCCGGTTACCAGTGGGAGTACAAGGCGGTCGGCGGCAGCAGCTGGGGCAATGCGACAGCTGCAGGCAATAAGACCGCTGAGCTGAAGGTTCCGGCCACTACCGGCAGGAATGGCTACAGCTATCGCTGCAGGATCACCTTTACGGATGGCAGCACGAAGACATCGACGGCAGCCGTACTGACCGTCAATTAAACAGTACATACTAAGCAGAAGGCGTCCCGGCCTTATGACCGGGGCGCCTTTTTCAGAATCCGCCTCTTGACCCTTTGGCCGGAAGGTAGTAAACTGTTATAGTTAGTATCCTCTTCAATTCACGAAGGGGACGTTCATTATCAAACACAAAAGAGGAATCGATATGGATTTAAACAATAAACACGTACTGGTCATCGGGCTGGCCCGCAGCGGCATGGCTGCCATCAGGCTCCTGCACAGGCTAGGCGCGAAGATCACCCTTTCCGAGTCCAAACCGAAGGATCAGCTGAAGGAGCTGCCCCTCCTGGAGGAGATGGGCATCGAGATCGTGGGTCAGGACATGCCTGTGTTCGAAAGGTCCTATGATCTGTGTGTCAAGAACCCCGGCGTGCCTTACCGTGCGCCTTTTATATTGAAGCTGGAAGCTCAGGGAATCAGCATCATCACGGAGATCGAGCTGGCCTATCTGACGGCTCGTCCTCAGAAATATCTGGCCATTACCGGCACCAACGGCAAAACCACGACCACGACCCTGCTTTACGAGATCCTGGCAGCGGCTTTTCCGGGGCGCGCTCATGTGGCCGGCAATATCGGCATTCCCATGTGCGAGGTGGTCATGAATGAGAACCTGCTGGAGGAAGAGGGCCACTATATCGCTCTGGAGATCTCCAATAAGCAGCTGGTCAATATCGATCAGTTCCGTCCGGATGCGGCGACCATTCTTAATCTGACGCCGGATCATCTGGATTTCGCCCCGACCCTGGATGATTATTACAAGTCCAAGACCGAGCTTTACCGCAACATGAAGGCCGGGGACCTGTTTGTGATCAATGCCGATGACCCGGTGCTGGCGGAGTATCTGGACAGGTATCCGCTTCACTGTGATACCCAGACCTTCAGTCTGGACCGTACGGATACGGATGACTATGTGAAGGACGGCTCTCTTTATATTGCCGGGCAGCCGGTGCTGCCTCTGTCCGCCATCCGTCTGCCGGGTAAGCATAATCTGCAGAATATCATGGCGGCTGTGGCTCTGGCCCGTTTCGCCGGTGTCTCATCCCAGGTTATCACGGATGTGATCAGTCATTTCTCCGGCGTTGAGCACCGGATCGAATTTGTGCGTGAGCTTGACGGCGTAAAGTATTATAATGATTCCAAGGGCACCAACACGGATGCCACGGTGACGGCCCTCAAGGCCTTTGACCGGGGCGTGATCCTGCTGCTGGGCGGCTTTGAAAAGGGCCTGGCCATGGATGATGTCAAAGCCCATCTGGGCTGCGTGAAGCAGGTGATCGGTTTCGGTGCCTGCGGCCCGCGTCTGGTAAAGGAAACGGTGGGAGAGAGCGGTATCGTCGTCACGACGCTTGACGAGGCGGTGGCTGAGGCGGCCAGGATCGCAAAGGCCGGTGACACGGTTCTTCTTTCGCCTTCGACCAGCTCCTTCGATCAGTATTCCTGTTTTGAGGAGCGCGGCCTGCACTTTAAGAAACTGGTGAACGCACTGTAAGGATTGAGTATGGATAAAAACAGTTTTATCGGCGTTTTTGACTCCGGTGTCGGCGGTCTCACCGTCGTCAAGGAGATCATGAAAAGCCTTCCCAATGAAAATATCGTTTATTTCGGCGATACGGCCCATGTGCCCTATGGCACCCGGTCAAAAAGGCAGATCACGCAGTATGTTTTAAATGATGTGCGTTTTCTCAGCCAGTTTGATATCAAGGCTGTCGTGATCGCCTGCAATACAGCGGATTCCACGGCCAGGGAAAGGGTGGAGGCGGATTATCCGGACCTTCCCATTTTCGGTGTGGTGCATCCGGCTTCCCGCATGGCGGCGGCGACGACCCGCAATCACAGGATCGGTGTCATGGCCACCAAGGCCACGGTCAACAGTAAGGCCTATGACAGGGCGATCCGGACCTTTGATCCTTGGGCCCATGTCTTCAGCCAGGCCTGCCCTCTGCTGGTGCCGCTGGTGGAAAACGGCCGTTTTATGCCGGGAGATATCGTCCCGGAAACCGTGGTGAAGGAATATCTGGAGCCCCTGCTGGACCAGGACATCGATACCCTGATCCTGGGCTGCACCCATTATCCCCTGCTGACGGATATCATCCGTTCCTGCTGTCCGGACATCAACATCATCAGTTCTTCCGGTGCAGCGGCCGAAACTTTGAAAAATGACCTGGAAAAGCGGCAGATGCTCAGCGATACCCCGGGCGGGGATCACAAGTATTTTGTCAGCGACGACGCGGCTCTGGTGGAGGATATCGCCCATTACTTTATGGGCAGGACTTTGGACAGCCGGGTGCAGCAGGTCATCGTAGAATAGCAGTATTACCGCGGAGATGTGAAAGCCTCCGCGGTTTTCTTCATTAAGAACAGCTGCAAAGAGGTTTGTCAATGATCACAGGAATCGGAACCATCGTCAACGCGGCGGCCATTGTGGGCGGCGGCGCAGTCGGCCTGGTCCTGAAAAGAGGACTGAAGGCCCTGTCGTTTACAATTCACAAAAAACGACAGGGCTTTTTTTGCATAATGACGAAATTGAAAGCGGGGGATTGAAAACGTTTCCAATCCATGATATATTGCTTTTGGAAACGTTACCAAATGCTATTTCACCAAGACAACAGACCGACCGGCCGGTTTTTCTTCCTGTGCCGGCCGCTCGGTGTGCAAGGTGACATTCAAGGAGGAGAAACAACAATGAAAAAACGTGCATTAGGTGTAGTTCTTTGCGCGGCAATGGCAGCTTCCCTTATGGCAGGCTGCGGCGGCTCCGGTTCCAAGACCGAGACAAAGGCTCCGGAAACTCAGGCAGCCGGTGAGACACAGGCAGCTGCTGAAACAGAAGCAGCAGGCGGCAGCGCTGAAGGCGGCAGTGTTTACTACCTGAACTTCAAGCCCGAAGCTGACGCGGCATGGCAGAATCTTGCCAAGGCTTACACTGAGGAGACAGGCGTTCCCGTAACAGTCGTTACAGCAGCTTCCGGTCAGTATGAGACCACGCTGATGGCTGAAATGGGTAAGAGCAAAGCTCCGACACTGTTCCAGGTCAACGGTCCGGTCGGCCTTGCCAACTGGAAGGATTACTGCTATGATCTGACAGGTTCCGACATCGCCAACAACCTGACATCTGACGCTTACGCGCTGAAGAATGGTGATGAGATCGCCGGTATCGCTTATGTTATCGAGTCCTACGGTCTGATTGTCAACACAGATCTGCTGGGCCAGGCAGGCTATTCTCTGGAAGACATCAATTCCTTTGATTCCCTGAAGAAGATCGCTGATGATATTCAGGCAAGAAAGGATGAGCTGGGCATCAAGGGTGCTTTCACAAGCGCCGGCATGGACGGTTCCTCTGACTGGAGGTTCAAGACTCATCTGGCTAACCTGCCCATCTACTACGAGTATCAGGCAGACGGTATCGACAACACTGACGCGATCAAGGGTACCTACCTTGACAACTACAAGAATGTTTTCGATATGTACATCACCGATTCCACATGTGATCCGGCTGAGCTGAGCACCAAGACCGGTGACGACTCCAGAGCTGAGTTCACAAGCGGCGAGGCTGTCTTCTATCAGAACGGTTCCTGGGAATACTCTTCCCTGTCCGAGGTCTTCTCTGATGATCAGATGGCTATGATCCCGATCTACTTTGGTGTTGACGACGCTAACATGGGTCTGGTCACAGGTACTGAGAACTACTGGTGCGTCAATAAGAACGCCGCTCCGGAAGATATCCAGGCAACACTTGATTTCATCAACTGGTGCACATCCTCTGAGACAGGTACAACAGCTATGGCTAACGATATGGGCTTTGTTATCCCCTTCAAAACAGCTGTAGAGTCCCCGAACCTCTTTGTTAAGAACGATGTGGCTATGACAGCAGCAGGCAAGACTCCGATCTCCTGGAACTTCACCACCATGCCTTCCGAAGAGTGGAAGAACGGTGTAGGTTCTGCTCTGACAGCTTACGCTGCAGGCACAGGCACATGGGATGATGTTGTGACAGCATTTGTTGACGGCTGGGCAACTGAGGCAGCTCTGGCGGCTGAATAATTTCAAAACATACCGGGTATTCACAGGCTGCTGTTTCCATAAAGGAGCAGACTGCTGAAGAATAAAAAGGAACCTGGGGGGCTGCATGACTTGTCAGGCAGCCCCTTTTCATTTGCTGAGTAAGAGGATTAAAAGTTATGGTAGGAAAAACCTTGAGACGTTACTGGCCGATCTTTTTGCTGCCCACCTTCGCGGCTTTTGCCATCGGCTTTGTATGGCCCTTTATCCAGGGCATTTATCTTTCTTTCTGTAAATTCACATCCCTGAAGGATGTGACCTTTGTCGGCCTGGCCAACTATTCCAAGATTTTTATTGACAGCACATTTTCCAGTGCTTTTAAACTGACGATTCTGTTCGCTTTCCTGTCGACGGTTCTGATCAACGTACTGGCCTTTGCCGTGGCTGTACTGCTGACCAGGAACATCAAGGGAAGGGACGTATTCAGGACAGTATTCTTCATGCCCAACCTGATCGGCGGTATTGTCCTGGGATATATCTGGCAGACACTCTTAAACGGTATTCTGATGAAATGGGGACAGCCCCTTCTGGCCCTTTCCGCCAGAAACGGTTTCTGGGGTATGATCATCCTTCTGCTCTGGCAGCAGATCGGTTATATGATGATCATCTATATCGCAGGTCTG
>CADAIF010000092.1 GCA_902787905.1 uncultured Lachnospiraceae bacterium | reverse complement strand
CAACGCAGAAGAAGGGAGTAAAGAAAATGGATGAATTAATGGAAATTCTTGAGGAGATGCGTCCGGACGTGGATTTTAAGGCAGAGAAGGCGCTGATCGATGATGGTATTCTGGATTCTTTTGATGTGATCTCACTGGTAGGTGAGCTCAATGACGCTTTTGATATTGAAATCAAGCCCAGTGACCTGGTTCCGGCCAATTTCAATAATGTGGACGCCATCATGGCTCTGATCACAAAACTGCAGGATGAATAACATGAATGAACTTGTGAAGGCCGCTGCCTCTGTGCAGGCACCGGCCTATCTTTTCTCGGAAGCGCTTTTTGAGCAGCGGGCCATGGAAGTGAAGGAGGCTTTCGGACCGGCGGTGGATCTGTGCTTTTCCATTAAAGCCAATCCTTTCCTGCTGGGTATTCTGCCGAAGGCCTTTTCCAAAATAGAAGTGTGCAGTCCCGGAGAACTCAGGATCTGCGAGAAAATGCATATGCCTATGGATATGGTGATCTTCTCCGGCGTCAATAAGTCCGAGGCCGATATTGAGAGGGCTTTTCATGATCATGTCGGTGTGATGACGGCTGAGAGCCGCCGCCATCTGGAGATGATCAATGCCCGCGGCCTTAAGGAAGGTGCTGTGATCCCGGTGCTTCTCAGGGTGACCGGAGGCAGTCAGTTCGGCATGGACGAGAGTGACGTGCTGGATATCATCCGCAGCAGGAATGCTTACCCGGGGGTTGTGATCACCGGTCTGCATTATTTTACAGGCACTCAGAAGCGCAAGGCCAAACCCATCTTAAAGGAGCTGGACTACTTAGGGGAGCTGACAGACAGGATCCGTGAGACCCTGGATTTTGAGATCCTGAACCTGGAGTACGGAACCGGTCTGGCGGTGGATTATTTTAAAGAGGACGCAGACGCTTTAGAGCATGAGCGGCTGACGGATATTGCCGAGGCCATCCGGCAGCTTGGTGAAAAAGCGCATCTTACTGTGGAAATGGGCCGCTTTTTTGCCGCGCCCTGCGGCGTCTATACGACGCGTGTTGTGGATACCAAGACCAACATGGGGATCAATTACGCAATCCTCGACGGCGGCCTTCATCAGTTAAAATATGACGGGCAGATCCAGGGGATGCAGATCCCTGAGATCACCCATATCAGATCAGAGGCTGCCCGGGAAACCGAGGCCGGGAAGTGGACATTATGCGGGAGCCTGTGTACGACAGCGGATGTGCTGGCCAGGGATGCGTCTTTTACGGATCTTCAGGTCGGTGACCTGCTTGTTTTTCACCGCACCGGAGCTTATTCCGTCATGGAAGGCATGGCTGTCTTCCTGAGCAGGGATATGCCGGCGGTTTACCTGCTGGGAAAAGACGGAAGCCCTGTGCTTGTAAGAAAAGCCGGGGATACCTGGCAGATGAACACTTCCGCCGAATAAGTCGGAGGCTTTGATGAGCTATACAAGCATTGTGTTTTTTATCTTTGTCGCGGCAGTGACCCTGATCTACTTTTTGTTCCCGAGCAAAAAGTACCAGTGGACAGTGCTTCTTGCGGCCAGCTATTTTTTCTATTGCTACATGGGTTACCGTCTGGTCTTTTTCATTCTTCTGACCACTGTGACCACATGGCTGGCCGGCATGAAGGCAGAATCGGTCAGAGAGGCCTCAGCCGCTGAGCTGAAGGCCCATAAGGGTGACTGGGACAGGGCGGCAAAGAAAGCTTTTAAACAGAAGACCCAGTCGAAACAGCGGCGGCTCCTCGCAGCTGTGCTGATTCTGAACTTCGGCATACTGGTCTTCCTTAAATACTACAACTTCATGGCCGGCGGTCTGAACAGCCTTCTGGGAAGTCAGGCGCTGCCCATTCTGAAACTGCTTCTGCCCCTGGGTATTTCGTTCTATACCTTCCAGTCTATGGGCTATATGATCGATGTTTTCCGAGGCAATATCTCTGCGGAGAAAAACCTGTTCAGGTTTGCCCTGTTCATTTCCTTCTTTCCGCAGATCATCCAGGGACCGATCAGTGCCTACAGTCAGCTGGCAGCCCAGCTTTACGAACCGCACAGGCCGGAATATCTCCGTTTTAAATACGGTCTGGAGCTGATCCTCTGGGGCTACTTCAAGAAGCTGGTCATCGCGGACAGGGCGGTTACCGCCATCAATACAGTCACAGCTGATTACAGCGCCTATACAGGGACAACGATTCTTTTTGTCTCTCTGCTGTATGCCCTGCAGCTGTACGCGGATTTCTCTGCCGGTATCGATATCTCCAGGGGAATCGCTCAGATGCTCGGCATCGATATGGCTGTGAATTTCCGGCGTCCTTACTTTTCCAGATCCATTAATGAATACTGGCGCAGGTGGCATATCACTCTGGGTGTCTGGATGAAGAATTACATCTTTTATCCTGTGGCTATGTCCGGTCTCTTTCTCGGGGCCGGCAAACGCATGAAGAAGAGTGCTTTCGGACAGACGAAGGCCGGTGCCCATATATCCAAGGTGCTGCCGACTAGTGTTGCCTCTCTGATCGTCTTTCTGGTGGTCGGTCTCTGGCACGGAGCCAATGGCAAATATGTGGCTTTCGGTCTCTGGAATGGTCTGATCATCATGCTGTCGATAGTTTTAAAGCCGGTTTTTGAAAACTGGATCACGGCTTTGCATATCCGTACAGAATCCTTTGGCTGGCGTCTGTTCCAGATGGTCCGTACCTTTATCATTGTCCTTATCGGTTATTATTTCGATATTGCGCCTGATTTTGCAGGGGCTGTGGACATGATCCGGAGGTCCATCGTGGATCAGCATCTCGGTCTGGGGAAGAGTGAGATATTAAGTATCGGCCTGAAGTGGTCGGATTATTTTGTGTTAGCTGTGGGACTGATCATCATCTGGATCGTCAGTATCCGTCAGGAAAAGCTGAAGCTGGATGGTTTTGGGGAGCTGATCAGCCGCCGCCGCACAGTCTTTCAGTGGCTGTGTCTTTTCTGCATGATCATGCTGATCATTATCTGGGGTATTTATGGTCCCGGTTATGATCCGGCAGACTTTGTATACATGCAGTTCTAAAGTACTGAATGGACGTGAATGAATATGAAAATAATTGTTAGCAGAGCATTGAAGATCCTTTCATTGCTTCTGGCCGTCGTCCTGGCGTCCGGATTGATCCAGGCATACGGGATCAGGAACTTCCATCCCAACCTGACACGCTTTGACGGCTTTTACCTGGAGGAGAAGAATTCGCTGGATGTGCTGGTGATGGGTGCCAGTGAGGTTTATGAGGGCTACGCGGCCGGTCAGGCCTATGGGGAATTTGGCTTTACCAGCTATCCGATCGCCTTTGACTCCAATCCTGTTTCTCTGTGGAAGGCAGAATTAAAGGACGCACTGAAATACCAGCACCCGAAAGTGCTGCTGGTAGAGGTAAATGGAGCGACCTATACCAGGGAGGAGGAAATCTATAAGGATGCCTCGATCAGGACCTTTATAGAGGATACGCCTTTTTCTTTGGATAAAATAGGCCTTTTGCGTGATTTCACAGCCCATGAAAAAGAGCCTGACCCGCTTTACAGTTATATCTTCCCACTGACGAAATACCACAGCAGATGGGACGAAATAAACGCTATGCGCTGGGGCTGTCTGGACAGACTGGCAATGCACAGGCGCGGATATTCTCTTTTAAAAGGCATCTATCAGCATATAGAGCAGAATATGAACAGGAAACTGATCGATGTGACGAACGAGGAACTTATGAGCGAAGCGCCTTTGCCGGAGGTCAACAGAAGGTGCCTTGATGAATTTCTGGATTATCTTCCGCAGACAGGGATCGAGCATGTCCTTTTTGTCCGGTATCCGCACAGATATGCAGGCAAGACGGATGTCGCCCGGGCTCAGATGAGCAATACTGTCGGTAAGCTTGCAATGGAGAGAGGGTATGACTTCCTGAACATGGATCTGTGTATGGATGAGATCGGTCTGGACCCGGTCGCCGATTTTAATAACAAGGAACATCTGAACGGCACAGGCATGAAGAAAATGACCCATTTCCTTGGAAATTATATTCAGGAAAAATATCAGGCAGGTGAGTCACAGTTATCTGAGCGTGCCAGGAAAAACTGGGATGAGAGCGCCAGATATATCGATCTTTTTTATACCTATTACGATCTTCTGCAAGAGGGACTGGATACAGATCTGAAGGGACTGAAAGAGACCAGAAAGGTCATTAATATCCTGACAAAATATAATCAGTAAAATAAAAAATGCCAGAAACGGCTCCAGCTGTTTCCGGCATTTTTTCTGCCATATGATATGCCTACCGATTGTCCACAATCTGCGGATGCATGTCGTGCCAGGCCAGACGGTCGGCCGCAACCTGTTCCCAGCGGGTTCCCGGTCTGCCGTAATTGCAGTAGGGATCGATAGAGATACCGCCTCTGGGAAGGAAGCGTCCCCATACTTCAATGTATTTGGGGTTCATCAGCCTGATCAGGTCTTCCATGATGATGTTGATACAGTCCTCATGAAAATCTCCGTGATTGCGGAAGCTGAAAAGATAGAGCTTCAGGGATTTGCTTTCCACCATGCGCTCGTCCGGCACATAGGAAATGGTGACATTGCCGAAATCTGGCTGTCCTGTAATAGGGCAGAGGGTGGTGAACTCCGGGCAGTTGAATTTGACAAAATAGTCGTGATCCGGATGCTTATTTACAAAGGTCTCCAATACCTCAGGTGTATAATTGAAATCGTAGCTGACATGCCGGTTCCCTAAAAGTGTCAGGTCTCCGGTCTCTTCAGGTGTACGTCCTGCCATGACTTTTTCCTCCTTCAAAATAAAGACTTGCGATAAAGTTATAGCACCGGGGAAAAGGTCATGTCAACCTTTACCGCTTCTTTACAGCTGAATTTTGGTGTGTTACAATAAAATCCATGCAATTTAAAAACAGGTGATAAGTATGCATTATAAAAAGGGACGGCTCTCCGGTAAGAAGTGCCGTTACAGAAGACCCAGGTACCGGGCCCGTTATCGCTATAAGCGCTATTTCCGGGAAAAGCGCGGACGTAAAAAGCGCAGAGCAGGCAGGCAGACCGGTCTTCGTATGAAGATCATTATCATCGCCGGCTGTGCTCTGCTGGCGCTTATATTCGGTATGTCCTGGTCTGCAGCCCGCGGGAATTCAGGTAAAAGGCATGCCCTTGTCAGTGAATCTGTCCTCGCCTATGAATCTCTGATCAGGTCTTATGCTGACAGTTACGGTATCGGCGATTATTATGAAATACTGGAAGCGATGATGCAGCAGGAGAGCGGCGGCCAGGGCACGGATGTCATGCAGAGTTCTGAATCCGCTTATAATACGGCGTATCCGAAGAACCCCGGCAGTATCGATGATCCTGAATACTCCATTGACTGCGGCGTACATTACATGGCCGATTGCCTTGAAATGGCCGGCTGCCGGAGTGTCCGTGACACAGACCGGCTGAAGCTTGCGCTGCAGGGTTACAATTACGGATCTTACTATATTACATGGACTCTGGAAAACTATGGCGGATATTCTGAAGAGAATGCCCTGGAATTTTCGGAATCAATGAAGCAGGAGCTGGGATGGAGCGTCTACGGCGATCCCGATTACCCCCAGCATGTTTTAAGATACTATGAGGATTAGACGGTAAAGGAGAAGAAAATGAGTAAATATCTGATCGTGATCGATATGCAGAATGATTTTATAGATGGCGCACTGGGGACCAAAGAGGCACAGGAGATCCTTCCCAAAGTGATCGAGAAGGTGGAGAACTTCAGAGGCCCTGTCATCTTCACCCGTGACACACACGGTGAGGACTATCTGGAAAGACAGGAGGGCAGAAACCTGCCTGTCCCGCACTGCATCGCCGGCTCCTTCGGCTGGCAGATCCAGGAGCGGCTGTCTGCTTATGCCGAGAAGAATCACTGTATGATCTTTGATAAGCCCACCTTCGGTTCTACAGCCCTGGCCGGTTTTGTCAGTGGTATTGAAAGGTCTGTCCATATCGATGAGCTGGAGCTGATCGGCCTGTGTACAGATATCTGCGTTATTTCAAATGCCCTGCTTTTAAAGGCGGCTCTGCCTGAGACAAAGATCACGGTAGACGCTTCCTGCTGCGCGGGCGTGACGCCTCAGAGCCATGAGACGGCCCTGGCAGCCATGAAGGCCTGCCAGATCCAGGTGACAGGAGAATAGGGAGGAAGAAAGGACAGCATGGCAAAAGGACTCAGAGATGACAGGACAGCAAAAATGATCCTGATCCTGCTGCTGGTTGTGATCATCTTCGCGGCAGTGGCCGCTCAGTTTCTTTTTCATCCCGACAGAAAAGCGACGATCCAGCTGATCTATACCGGGGATATTCTGGGCAATGTTTCCTATGAACAGGGAAAGTACGCCGGTTATGAAAAGATCGCTGCGGTGAGACAGGACGCGGAGAAAAACGGCGCCAATACCTTCCTGATCGATGTAGGCAACTGTCTTGGCGGCAGTGAGACCGCCGAATTTGACAAGGGCGCCTCCATTATCGGCCTGATGAATGATGTGGGCTATGACCTTCTGGTGCCGGGGTCGGTGGATTTTGTTTACGGGGCTTCCGAGCTGGCCGCCCTGCGGTCAGAGGCAGGATTTCCTTTTCTGGCAGCGAATGTCAGCCGGTCTGACGGGATGCAGCTGCTGGGTAATTATCAGATCTTCAATGCGGGGCAGATCCGTATGGCTGTCATTGGCGTGACCGATGGCATCGGCTCTGCGGCGGCAGGCAGAGAGGGTCTTACTGTTTCGGATCCGGCAGAGACTGTGGAGAGCATTATTGCACAGATCAGGGATCAGGCGGATATTATTGTAGTCGCCGCATCGATTGGCGATGAGGAGATGATCCGCAGGATCGCTGCGCTGGACCATGTCAATCTGGTCATAGAGAGCGGCCATATAGAGGCTGCTGAGGATGAGGCAAAAGACGGAACCCTGATCGTTTCGGCAGGCAGGGATGCGGCCGTGATCGGCAAGGTGACCCTATCACTGGAAAGGGATGATCTGACGGTTAAAAACGAAAAAGTTGAGGCGGAAACCTATGATGCCCTGCCTTCGGATGAAACAGCCAGAACCGCGGTGGAAGAGTTCATGCGGGTCAAGGACAAGGCGGACAGTGAAGTCCTGGGCAGTAACCTGGTAGCAGATGCGATGCTGGCTGAAGCAAAAAAGGACGGCGCTGAGGCTGCTCTGATCACAGACAGTGCGATCCATGGCACCCTGCGAAGCGGAACGGTGACCAGAGGTCAGACGGCAGGCCTTTTTGATGACAGTCTTTATATGATCGTCTGCCGCATGACCGGCGGTGAACTGCGCCGTATCCTGGAGGACAGCTTTCATGGCTATCCGGATGCGGAAGGCTTTCTGCAGGTCTCAGGTCTTTACTATACCTATAACCGGGGAACCGCTATAGGCAGCACGCTGTCAGATATCCAGGTGGGCAGCCACGATCTGGACGACGCCAGGCTCTATACCGTGGCCATGACGGATGTCATGGGGCGGGATCTGGGTTATGTCTCTGAAAGCTCAGGCCTGATCAGTACCTGTCGGTGTATGGGAACCATTGTAGCGGACAGCATCATGTCTTCGGCGGCCCTTTTCCCTGCGGATGAGACTGCTGCTGATACTGAAGAAACAGAAGAGGGTAGCGACCTGCGTATCCGCATACGCTGACCTGTGATTTATATTTTAAATTTGACACTTGTTAATAGTATCAAAATATTGTAAAATAGGTTTGATATGTATTCATGGAGGCAGGGATCATGAGTTTAATTCAAGCGATTATGATGGGTATCCTGCAGGGGCTGACAGAATTCCTTCCGGTCAGCAGCTCAGGGCATCTGGCGATTTTCAAGAATATATTTAAGGTCAATACGGACACAGGTCTTCTTTTTGACACCCTTTTGCATCTGGGGACCCTGATTGCTGTATGTATCGTCTACAGGAAGGACGTTATCAAGCTGATCGTGGCCTTTTTCCAGCTGGTGGGCGACCTGTTCATGAACCTTAAAGCCTGGATCAGCAATCGTTTTCGCGGCGGGGATGAGCCTTACAGGAAGCTGATCAGCAGCGCTTACAGGAAGTTTGTGGTACTGATCATTGTTTCTTCCGTTCCCACAGCGATCATCGGCCTTCTGCTCAGCTCCTTTGTCGAGCGTGCAAGCAGGAGTCTTCTGGTTCCCGGTATCTGTCTGGTGATCACTGCCATTATCCTTCTGGTTTCGGATATGAGCGGGGATGGCCGTAAAAAGGTCAAAAAAGCAACCTATGGTGAGGCTGCCATTATCGGTGTCGCCCAGGGTATTGCCACCCTTCCAGGTATTTCCCGTTCCGGCACCACCATCACGGCGTGTCTGCTTCTTGGTTTTGACCGTGCTTTTGCCGTCAGGTATTCTTTCCTGATGTCTCTTCCGGCTATTCTGGGCGCCAATCTTCTGGAACTTCGTCACCTGGACGGGACAGCCCTTGCGGGAGGTTCTATGGTCTACTATCTGATCGGTGCAATTGTCGCCGG
>CADAIF010000091.1 GCA_902787905.1 uncultured Lachnospiraceae bacterium | reverse complement strand
ATTCCGTGTGCAGGGAACTGGTACTGGTCAAAATCCGCGCCCTGCCTGAACACCGGCAGGCCATCATGGCCGTGACCAATATCTATCACGGCAAGGTGGTGGATGTCACCAGAGACTCCATGATCGTGGAACTTACCGGCAAACAGGAAAAGCTGGAAGCCTTTATCAATCTTCTCGGGGACTATGAAATCCTTGAGGTGGCCAGCACAGGTCTGACCGGTCTGGAAAGAGGCTCCGAGTCAGTCATTGACCTGGACAGGCTCAGACAGTTAAGAGACTGATGGTGAAGGCAGTGCCTTCAACCTTCAATTTATACACAGCATACAGGAGGTTATATTAAAGATGCTTAAGATCTATTACGAGCAGGACTGCAATCTTTCTTTACTTGAGGGCAAGACCATCGCCATTATCGGTTACGGCAGCCAGGGCCATGCCCATGCCAAAAACCTTGCCGATTCCGGCTGCAAGGTCATCATCGGCCTGTACGAGGGCAGCAAGTCCTGGGCCAAGGCTGAGTCCGAGGGCTTTGAAGTTTACACCGCAGCTGAGGCTGCAAAGAAAGCGGATATCATCATGATCCTGATCAATGATGAGAAGCAGGCCGCCTTATACAAGAATGATATTGAGCCCAACCTTGAGGAAGGCAACATGCTGATGTTTGCTCATGGCTTCAATATCCATTTCGGCACCATCGTTCCGCCGGCCAATGTCGACGTTACCATGATCGCTCCCAAGGCTCCGGGCCACACTGTCAGAAGTGAGTTCGTCGCAGGCAAGGGTACACCCTGTCTGATCGCTGTTGAGCAGGATGCTACCGGCAAGGCTCAGGATCTGGCTCTGGCTTACGGCGCAGGTATCGGCGGCGCAAGAGCAGGTCTCCTTGAGACCACCTTCAGGATCGAGACCGAGACTGACCTCTTCGGTGAGCAGGCTGTCCTCTGCGGCGGCGTTTGCGCTCTGATGCAGGCAGGTTTCGAGACTCTGGTTGAGGCCGGTTATGATGAGAGAAATGCTTACTTTGAGTGTATCCATGAAATGAAGCTCATCGTTGACCTGATCTACCAGAGCGGTTTCGCAGGCATGAGATATTCCATCTCCAACACAGCTGAGTACGGCGATTACATCACAGGTCCGAAGATCATCACCGAGGAGACCAAGAAGAATATGAAGAAGATCCTGGCAGACATCCAGGACGGTACCTTCGCCAAGGATTTCCTGCTGGATATGTCCGACGCCGGCAAGCAGGTTCACTTTAAGGCCATGAGAAAGAAGGCTGCCGAGCATCCGTCTGAGAAGGTCGGTAAGGAGATCAGAGCCCTGTACAGCTGGAGCAATGACGACAAGCTGATCAACAACTAATTCGACATTTCGTGTCGAAGGATTGTGATTGACGAAGTCACAGGAAACGTATATCATAAAGTACGTGAAGCAGTTCATGTTTCACGTACTTTTTTTAATTTAAGCGAGGTCTTTAAGGGCCGGCTATGATAAGACACGTGGGCGTTTCGCCTGTAGGATAAGTGAATTGCAAAGGGTCACAGCTGCATCTTTAGGCAGATCCAGGGGCCCTCTTTTTTATGCGCCGGAAAGCGCATCGGCTTTCCGGGCCCGTCTTTCGGTCCTAACCGGGATGTTCATCCTGCAGGATAAATAAATGATGAAAGGAAATGGTAACGTGTTGAAATCATTCAGAATGTGCCTGGCATGCCTGCTGGCCCTGGTCTGCGCCATGAGCCTGCTGCCGTCGGGCTCTGCTATGGCAGCAGCTGCCAAGAGCGAGGCGGGGGAGACAGTGTCTGCCGACGAGGAAACGGAGGCGGAAAAGGCATCTGCGGAAAGTACGGCGTCCGAAACAGTCTCTGAAAGCCAGTCGCCTCAGGAAACAGGTCAGCTTCAGGAAGGCGAGGAAAGTGTGACTGCATCTGAAACAGATGAAACGGCAGCGGCTGAAACGGAGACGGAAAGCAGTGAAGATGAGGAAACCCTGCTGACCCTGGCAGCCTATGATGATTCTCCCTATCGTCTGGACATCCCCACGGACGCGGTGGAGGCTCAGTACAGGGACGGCGAGCAGGTGGTCATGTCCTATATGGCCTTCCCCTCGGACAATATTCAGAGCATCTCCCATGTCAATTACCTGGTGCTCAGGGATAATGCCAGCGGCAAATGGCACACAGGCTACTGCGCCTGGCATGAGGCGGAAGTTTTAAATCACGCCCCCTACGCCAGGGGCGAGAACAGAAGCTCTTTAAACGCCACCGCCAGAAAAATGATGGGCGTGGCCCTGCATTACGGTTTTTCTTCCCCATCGGAAGGGTCGGGGGAAAATCCGATTATGCCCACGGCTGAGGAAAAATCCAAATACGCGGCCACACAGATCATGATCTGGCTGGCGGAGCATATGGGCTGCAGCGGCTATGAAAATCTGGTGCCCTCAGCGGATGTGGACTGTGTCAATAAGCAGGACCGGATGACGAAGATCGCCTCCGAGGTTCTGGCCTATGCGCCGCAGCCCCAGACGGCCATGAACACCTTTAAGTTCATCAGGAAGAAAATGGCGGAGCAGTTTCTTTTGCCATCCTTCCTTTCCGCGGATCCCGGCAGGAGAGAGACCCATGCCATGACCTATGATGAAAAGACCGGTCAGTACAGCTGCACCCTGGAGGATAAAAACGGCGTTTCCGGAAACTTTTCCTACCAGGCGGAGGGCCTCACCGTGACCCGGGACGGCGCAAAGATCACCGTGACCTTTAAGGGCCCCGGCTTTGAAGGAACAAAGCTTGTGACCGGCAGCAGGAATGACGTTGTTTCCGGCAATGACGGCATGATCTTTCACCGCTATATCGGCGACTGGGATGAGGATAATGTCCAGGATGTGATTATTAAGGCTGAACCGGCAAAAACCGTCAGCCTGTCCGGCACAGTCGCCTTCACGGCCGCGCCGCTTAAGGGAAGCCTTTCCCTGGTCAAGGCATCTGCCCTGCCGGCCCTGACAGACGGCCTTCATAATTACAGCCTGAAGGGCGTTCAGTATACCCTCTATAAGGATCAGGGGATGAAGGAGAAGGCAGGTCTCTTTACCATCGGGGAGGACGGCAGGTCCAACAGGCTGTCAGGACTGATGCCCGGCGTCTATTACCTGAAGGAAACCAAAGGATCCGATGACGGACACTATCCCGCGGATCCGGCTTTTAAGAAAGAAGTCACCATTGAGGGATCAGGGAGTGAAAAGGTCATGGATGTTAAGGATGTGCCGGCTGTGGCAGACGCAGCCCTTTGCATATACAAGTTGGATCAGGAGACAGGTAAGGCAGTGCCGCCAGGATCCGGCTCTCTGGAGGGGGCCGTCTTCAGTGTCAGCTATTATGACGGGGACTACGACTCTTTAAGCGACCTGCCCTATGAAGCGCTCCGTACCTGGAAGATCAGAACCATTGCCGAAAAGAAGGGTAAGGATACCGTCTATGCGGCCCGTCTGGACAAGGCCCATCTGGTAGATGGCGATGAATTCTTTACGGCAGAGGGCAAAACCGTTCTGCCCTGCGGCACCTTAAGAATTCGGGAGATCAAGGCGCCCAAAGGCTATAAACTCAAAGGCAGCGTGATCAGCGGTGCTGACGGCAAAAAATCCCAGAACGGGGATTATCTGTTAAAGCTTCAGGCGGATCAGGGACAGGTCCTGGCGGAAGGCGGTTTTATCCTGAAGGCTGCCGATCAGCCGGTCAGGGGCACCCTGAGGTTCATGAAAAAGGATGCCGCCACCGGTAAGATCATGGCCGGTATTCCCTTCATGATCCGGTCCATGGCGGATGACAGCAGTTTTCGTGTGGTCACGGACAAGAAGGGCTGTTACAGCTCTGAGGCGGATAAGGACCATCCGAGTCTCCCCTACGGCAGCTACAGCCTGCAGGAGCTTTCCTGTGAGGCCAATCATGGCAAGGTTCTTTACCAGGGCACCTTTACCATCGATAAGGACGGGGCGGAAGTGGATCTCGGAGAGATCAAAAACGAAAATATCATCATCGGGACCAGAGCCCGGGCCGAGGCTACCGGCAGTCACAGCCTGCCTGCCGAAGCTGAAGCTGTCGTCACCGACACGGTGGCTTTCCGGGGCCTTAAGGCAGGAAAGACCTACCATCTGACCGGAACCCTTGTGGACAAAAACACAGGGGAAGCGGTTCTGGATCCTTCAGGGAAGGCTGTCACGGCCGAAAAGGAGTTCACGGCCAAAAGTGCCGATGGCACGGCAGTGGTTACCTTCAGCTTTGATGCCTCTTTGCTGGCCGGCAGGACGATCGTCTGCTTTGAGACCCTGTATAAGGAGGGCAAAGAAATCGCGGTTCACGCAAATCTGGAGGATGAGAACCAGACCCTTTATGTGCCGAGGATCATGACCCATGCCTACGATGAGAAAACAGGGACCCACAATGCCCTGGCTCAGGGGACGGCCAGAATCCTTGACCGTGTGGACTATGAAAATCTTGAAAAGGGGCAGAGCTACCGTATGACCGGCCGGGTATGCGATCCGGAGACCCATAAGGAAATCTTAAAGGACGGTAAGCCGGTCGTCTCGGAGCTGACCTTTGAGGCCGAAGATCGGTCAGGCTATGTGACGATGGTCTTTGACCTGCCTGCGGATGAGCTGGCCGGAAGATGCGTGGTCATTCTGGAGCAGCTCTGGCTGGAGGATAAGCTGATCGCCGCCCATGAGGTCTATGACGATCATGAGCAGCAGATCTCCTTCCCTGACCTGCATACAGAGGCCCTGGACGCGGACAGTAAAAGCCATGAGGGCGTCAGGAAAGGGAAAACGATGGTCAGGGACACGGTGACCTACAGTCATCTGGAACCCGGAAGCTACAAGGTCAGGGGAAGGTTGATGGATCCGGACACCGGCAAGGCTCTTTTGATCGACGGCAAGGAAGTGACTGCGGAAACAGACCTTGTGGTCGACGACGCCGGTGACGGCCAGGTCATCCTGGAATTCTGTTTTGATGCTTCTAAGATGACGGGTGAGAAGGTCGTGGTTTTCGAGCGGCTGATGCAGGAGGAGACCCTGATCGCTCTCCATGAGGATCTGAAGGATGACGATCAGACGGTGACCTATAAAAAGAAGACCGATAAGCCGGGCACACCGGCGACGGGCGACGGCTTTGACCTTCGTCTGATGACCCTGCTTCTGGCAGCGGCCATGGCGGCCTGCCTGACCGCGGGCAGGATCCTGAGACGGGCAGATTAATGCGGACCGGGGCGTGTTTTTGACACGCCCCTTTTAGTATGTTTTCACTTTAAAGCAAAAAAACGTTCTCAATCGGAATATTCAATGCTGTTTATTATTGAAATTGATTCTGAAAAAGGTTAATATAAATGGTAACGCAGAAAGTATGCATCCTTAAAGAAAGGACTTATCATCTATGAGTTACAGAATCGCATTGATCAAGGGCGACGGTATCGGCCCTGAAATCGTTGATGAAGCCGTTAAAGTGCTGAACCGGATCGCTGAAGTTTACGGGCATCAGTTTGAATATGAGCGTGTCCTGATGGGCGGAGAATCCATCGACGCCTGCGGCATTCCGCTGACGGATGAAGCCATCGCGGCCTGCAAGGCCAGTGACTGTGTCCTGATGGGCTCCATCGGCGGCAACACATCCACATCTCCCTGGTATAAGCTGGAGCCTTCTTTAAGACCGGAGGCCGGCCTTTTAAAGCTCAGGAAGTCCCTTGGTCTATTCGCGAACATCCGTCCCGCCTACCTTTATGATGAACTGAAAAGCGCCTGCCCCATCAAGGATGAGATCATCGGCAGCCAGGGCTTTGACATGGTCATCATGAGGGAGCTGACCGGCGGCCTCTATTTCGGCGCCCGTCAGACCACTGTCGAAAATGGTCTGGTCACAGCGACGGATACATTGACATATAATGAGGCGGAGATCCGCCGGATCGCCATTAAGGCCTTCGATATCGCCATGAAACGCCGTAAGAATGTGGTGAGCGTGGACAAGGCCAATGTTCTTGATTCTTCCAGGCTCTGGAGGAAGATCGTCGAGGAAGTGGCAGCGGATTATCCGGAAGTGACCTGGTCCCATATGCTGGTGGACAACTGTGCCATGCAGCTGGTCAAGAATCCCGGCCAGTTTGATGTCATCCTGACAGAGAACATGTTCGGCGATATCCTGTCGGATGAAGCCAGTGAGATCACCGGTTCCATCGGTATGCTTTCATCAGCCAGCCTGAACGAGACCAGCTTCGGCCTGTATGAACCCAGTCATGGTTCCGCGCCGGATATTGCCGGGACCGATCAGGCCAACCCCATCGCTACCATTCTTTCCGCAGCCATGATGCTCAGGTATTCTCTGAATCTGGACGCGGAAGCGGATGCCATAGAAGCGGCCGTCAAAGCCGTTCTTTCCAAGGGTCTCAGGACCGTGGATATCATGTCGGAAGGCTGCACTCAGCTTGGCTGTAAGGCCATGGGTGATGCCATCGCGGCGGAAATCAGCAAATAAGGAGGAAGATCATCTTGAAAAGTGATAAAGTCAAATGCGGTATGCAGCAGGCGCCAAGCCGTTCACTCTTTAACGCTCTGGGCATGACTGCCGAGGAAATGAAGAAACCCCTTGTCGGTATCGTCAGCTCTTATAATGAGATCGTTCCGGGTCATATGAATCTGGACAAGATCGTCGACGCTGTCAGACTGGGTGTCGCCATGGCAGGCGGTACACCCATCGTTTTCCCGGCCATCGCCGTCTGTGACGGTATTGCCATGGGTCACATCGGAATGAAGTATTCTCTGGTCACCAGGGATCTGATCGCGGATTCCACCGAAGCCATGGCGCTGGCCCATCAGTTTGACGCTCTGGTCATGGTTCCCAACTGTGACAAGAACGTTCCCGGCCTTCTCATGGCGGCAGCCAGGGTCAATGTGCCGACGGTTTTCGTCAGCGGCGGTCCCATGCTGGCCGGTCATGTCAAGGGTAAGAAAACCAGTCTTTCCTCCATGTTCGAAGCTGTAGGCGCCTATGCCGCAGGCAAAATGACGGAAGAGGATGTGCTGGATTACGAGCTTCACGCATGTCCCACCTGTGGTTCCTGTTCCGGTATGTACACGGCCAACAGTATGAACTGTCTGACCGAGGCCATCGGTATGGGTCTTCAGGGCAACGGTACCATCCCGGCCGTTTACTCTGACCGTATCCGTCTTGCCAAGCATGCGGGCATGAAGGTGATGGAGCTTCTGGAGAAGAACATCCGCCCGAGGGATATCATGAATGAAAAGGCCTTCATGAATGCCCTGACCGTGGATATGGCTCTGGGCTGTTCCACCAACAGTATGCTGCATCTGCCGGCCATCGCTCATGA
>CADAIF010000090.1 GCA_902787905.1 uncultured Lachnospiraceae bacterium | reverse complement strand
ATGGCACTGGTTCCTGGTCCACATCTCCCTGGTCTTTTCCTCCTTTTCTGATTTCTGGAACGGATGGAGCTGCCTCATGGGGACCAATTACGGGACCCGGGAGTCTGCGGACTACATCTACAATACTTACCCGGCCATGAAGCAGGTGGATATGATCTATGCCTTTTTCATGCTGGCCATGGGTATCTTTACCCTCTATGTCCGCCGGGAGCTGGCTACCTACCGCAAAAAAGGACCGGTTCATTTAATGCTGCTTTACGCGCTGAACGGCCTGATCCTTGCAGGTTATACCACAGGGGCGACTCTGGCCTCCGGACAGAATCTGTGGTCCGGCTATGTGGTCGCCAGCATCATCATTTCGGTGGTCATGATTCTGGTCAATAAGATTTATTATGATAAACGCCGGCACCTGTTCACACGCTGACAGGCCGGTATAAGATGCTTTCGAAAGGGGGAACATCATGGCCGGTTCGGATATCGGTATTGATCTTGGAACTTCCAGCGTACTGGTCTATGTCAGGGGCCAGGGCGTTGTTTTAAAAGAGCCCTCAGTGGTGGCTTATGATAAAGATACGAATGAGATCAAGGCGATCGGCGAGGAAGCCCGTCTGATGATCGGCAGGACGCCGGGCAATATTGCCGCGGTGCATCCGCTGAAGCAGGGCGTGATCTCAGAATATACCATTACGGAGCGTATGCTGCGTTATTTCATGCAGAAGGCCATCGGCCGCAAAACGCTCAAACGTCCCAGAGTCTGTGTGGGCGTGCCCAGCGGCGCTACCGAAGTGGAGCGCAATGCAGTGCGTCAGGCCGCCATGGAGGCCGGCGCCAGGGATGTCCTGATCATTGAGGAGCCGGTAGCAGCGGCTCTGGGCGCAGGCATTGATATTTCAAGGGCCTGCGGCAACATGGTCATCGATATCGGCGCAGGCACCACGGATGTGGCGGTGATCTCACTGGGAGAGACAGTCCTGAGCCAGACGGTCCGTATTGCCGGTGATAATTTTGACGCGGATGTGATCCGTTTCCTGAGGAAAAAACATCATCTGCTGGTGGGCGACCGCACGGCGGAGGATATCAAGATCAGGATCGGCAGCGTTTCCTCCCGTGTGGAAACGCCTTCGCTCAAAGTAAAGGGCAGAGACCTTATGAATGGTCTGCCGAAGACCGTGGAGCTGTCCGGCGACAGTCTTGTGGAGGCCTTCGAGGAGGATGTGACTAAAATCCTCGCAGCCATCCGCCAGGTTCTGGAGGAGACGCCTCCGGAGCTGTCCGCGGATATCGCGACCCGGGGCATCCTGCTTTCGGGCGGCGGCAGCATGCTCTACGGTATCGACGACCGGATCGAGGAAATGACGGGCATCCGCATCGTTTCGGTGGATGATCCCATGTCCATTGTGGCCATCGGCACGGGCCGCTATGTGGAATTCCTCGAGAGCAGGCAGGCCAGAAACAGAACATAATTCGGAATCAGGTGAATGCATGGAGAGTATACAGGGCCTTGTTGAACACATTGTCTATCACAATGAGGAAAACGGCTATACGGTCTTTTCCATCATGAGCCAGGGGAAGGAGATCCCCTGCGTAGGGACAGCCATGTCGCTTGACGAGGGGGAATATCTCCGCCTGAATGGGGAATATACAGAGCATCCGGTTTACGGCAGACAGTTTAAGGTCTCATCCATGACCGTCATGGAGCCGGAGGATGTCTATTCCATAGAACGGTACCTGGGCTCCGGGGCAGTGAAGGGCATCGGCCCGGCGCTGGCGGCCAGGATCGTCAGAAAATTCAAAGAAGAAACGTTCCGCGTGATCGAGTCGGAGCCGGAAAGGCTGGCGGAGGTCAAGGGGATCAGTGAGAGAAAAGCGCAGGAGATCTATCTGCAGTTCCACGAAAAACAGGATATGCGTCAGGCAATGATGTTTTTGGGGAAATATGGCATATCGACGGCGCTTTCTCTGCGTATTTACAGGCAGTACGGGGAGGAGACCTACAAGATCATCAGGGAAAATCCCTACCGCCTGGCTGAGGATATGAACGGCATCGGCTTTAAGCTGGCGGATGAGATCGCAAGGAAGGCCGGCGTGGGTGAACACTCAGAGTTCCGTATCCGCAGCGCCCTGATCTATATGCTGCAGCTGGGCGGCCTCTCCGGCCATACCTATCTGCCCAGGGATCTGCTCCTTCAGAAGACGGCGGAGATGCTTCAGGTGGCGCAGGAGCTGGTGGAGATCCAGCTGGAGAACCTGCAGATGGAGCGCCGGGTCATCATCCGGCCGGTGGGGGAGACCCAGGCTGTCTACGCGGCTTCGGATTACTACCTGGAGCTTGAAACGGCAGGCATGCTGTGCCGGCTGAACAGGTCCTATGAGGTGGATTTACCCGAGGCTGGTCGTATGCTGGACAGGATAGAGAAAAATGAAGAGATCCGTCTGGACGAGCACCAGAGGGAGGCAATCCTGGAGGCGGCCGGCCGCGGCGTTCTTATCATGACCGGCGGACCCGGTACCGGTAAGACGACGACCATCAACGCCATGATCCGCTATTTTGAATATGAAGGACTGGAGATCCGGCTGGCTGCGCCCACAGGGCGGGCGGCCAAGCGTATGTCCGAAGCCTGCGGGCGTGAAGCCTGCACCATCCACCGTCTGCTGGAAGTTTCTGTCAGCGGGGACGGCGACCAGGACCTGAGGGGACGCTTTGACCGCAATGAGGAAAATCCTCTGGAAGCGGACCTGATCATTATCGATGAAGTGTCTATGGTGGATATTTATCTGATGCATGCCCTTCTGAAGGCTGTGGTGGTGGGCACCCGGCTGATCCTGGTGGGGGATGTGAACCAGCTGCCCAGTGTGGGACCCGGCAATGTCCTGCGGGATATGCTGACATCCGGCGCCTTTCCCTCCGTTGTCCTGACCCGGATCTTCCGTCAGGCCCTGGAGAGTGACATCATCCGCAACGCCCATCTGATCAATGAGGGCCGGCAGATCACGCTGGACAATAAGAGCAGGGATTTCTTCTGTCTCAAAAGGTATCAGGTCCAGGATATTCTGGGCGTCATGGTTCTTCTGGTCCGGGATAAGCTGCCTGCCTATGTCGGCGCGAAGCCGGAGGAGATCCAGGTGCTGACCCCCATGCGTAAGGGTGAGCTTGGTGTGGAGCGGCTGAACGTGGTACTGCAGCAGTATCTGAATCCGCCGGCACCGGATAAAAAGGAAAAGGAATTTCACGGCGGCATCCTGCGTGAAGGCGACAAGGTCATGCAGATCCGCAATAATTATCAGCTGGAATGGGAAGTGATGGGTAAGTACAACATCCCTGTCGAAACCGGCACCGGCATTTTCAACGGCGACATGGGCGTCGTCAGGGAGATCAGTCACTTCGCGGAGACCGTTGTCGTGGCATTTGATGAGAACCGTATGGTCAACTATTCCTTTAAGCAATTGGAGGAACTGGAGCTGGCCTACGCCATTACCATTCATAAGTCCCAGGGCAGTGAGTATCCGGCGGTGATCCTGCCGGTTCTGACCGGCCCCCAGCTGTTGTTTAACAGGAACCTGCTGTACACGGCAGTGACCAGGGCCCGCAAGTGCGTGGCCATTGTGGGTGATGAGCAGACCATCGCCCGGATGATTGAAAATGAACGTCAGCAAAAGCGTTATACCTCACTCAGCCTGAGGATCACAGAAATGCAATAAGGAAATTACATACGAAGACCCCGGAGGTCTGTTCCTTAAAAAGGACAGGTCTCCGGGGATTCTCTTTATAATAGGAAGGAGCAGAAGCATGCTTTCGATACTTTACCCGCCCATCTGCCCGGTGTGCGGCGAGATTCTTGCCGGTGATGAAAAGAAGACAGGCATCCACAGGGCCTGCGGCGCAAAGCTGATCAGGGTCCGGGAGCCTGTCTGCAAAAAGTGCGGCAAGCCCATCTCGGATCCTCAGAAGGAACGCTGCGGAGAATGTGAGGACCGCAGGGTCCACTTTGTCAGCGGCCGGAGCCTCTGGGTCTACAATGACAGCAGCGGCCAGGCCATCTTCCGCTATAAATACATTAAAAAGCGGGAGCTGGCCGACTTTTTCGCAAGGCAGCTGCTGGCAACCTACGGCGGATGGATCCGGCGCGTCAGGCCGGATATGATCGTGCCGGTGCCGGTCTCCAGGGCCAGATATCACAGCCGGGGTTTTAATCAGGCCGGTCTGATCGCCGTCCGTCTGGGGGAGGCCCTGGATATCCCCGTGGAGCAGAAGGGCCTGAAAAGGATCAGGGATACGGCCCCGCAGAAGGAGCTGGGCCGCCTGGCCAGAGAGGCAAATCTTCTCCGGGCCTTTTGCGGGGATCCGGCCGTTTTTAAAGGGACAGACCGGGTCCTGGTCATCGATGATATCTATACCACCGGCAGCACCATCGAGGCCTGTGCCCGGGCCCTCCGGCGGGCCGGGGCGGGCCATGTCTGGTTTCTGACCCTCTGCAGCGTGCCTATGTCCTGAGAACCTGACTCTGCCCTCTGCACTTTTTTACTTGACGAACCATGATAAAGTGTGATATAGTTTTATGGCTATGTAATGGAAGCGGCTTTATTTTTGTGCCTGAAAATAAGGCCGGGTAACCGCTCTGCCCCAGCGAAGCAGAGCATTCACACTCACTCACAAGAAGATACGGAGGTGGAAGTTGTGCGCGTTAAGATCACATTGGCATGTACAGAGTGCAAGCAGCGTAACTACAACATGACAAAAGAGAAAAAGAATCATCCGGACAGGATGGAAACAAAGAAATACTGCAGGTTCTGCAAAAAGCACACCATGCACAAAGAAACAAAGTAATACTGCAGCCAAGGAGAGTATAACATGGGAAATGCAGCTGATGAGAAAAAGCTTTCGCTCTCTGACAGATGGAAAGCTGTCAAGGCTCAGTTCAAAAGGATCATCTGGCCGACAAAAGAGGCGATCATCAAAGAGACCTGTGTGGTTCTCGGCGTTTCTGTGTGCCTCGGTGCAGTGATCGCAGTCCTCGACAAAGTATTGCTCAGGCTGATCGACTTAATCATTACAATTTAGTCTGAAAGGGTGAGAATATGACAGACAGGTATGAATATCCCGACGTTGCAATGTGGTACGTTGCGCATACCTACTCGAACTACGAGGACAAGGTGAAGACGAATCTTGAAAAATCCATCAGGAACCTGAACCTTCAGGATCAGATCCTTGATGTCAGAGTACCGGTCGAAGAGGTCGACGAAATCCGTGACGGCGTCAGAAAGACCGTTCAGAGGAAGCTTTTCCCGGGCTATGTTCTGGTCCATATGATCATGAATGATGAAACATGGTACGTTGTCCGCAATACGCGGGGTGTCACGGGCTTTGTAGGTCCGGAGTCCAACCCGGTGCCGCTGGCGCCGGAGGAAATGCTCCATCTGGGCATCACGGACAGTGTTTCTGAAGAGGAAACGGATTCTGAGAACGAGAGCGCAAGACGCGTGGAGATCGATCTTGAAGAGGGCGATTTCGTAACGATCATCTCAGGCAACTGGGAAGGCTACGAGGGCGTCGTCAAAGCGGTGAATACTGAGAACCTGACTGTTAAGGTAGGTCTGAATGTGTTCTCCAGGGAGACACCGGTAGAGAATATCAGCGTCTTTGATGTCAGAAAGAAAAACTGAAAAACGTCCGCGGCGTCTGGCGCGGACAGTGGGAGGGAAATCCCCGACATGACCACAATTTTAGGAGGTGCCGATAATGGCTAAAAAAGTAACCGGCTATATTAAATTACAGATTCCTGCAGGCAAGGCAACACCTGCTCCGCCCGTTGGTCCGGCTCTGGGCCAGCATGGCGTAAATATCGTACAGTTCACCAAGGAGTTCAACGCAAGAACAGCTGATCAGAACGGCATGATCATTCCGGTCGTCATCACTGTTTACAATGACAGAAGCTTCAGCTTCATCACCAAGACTCCGCCGGCAGCTGTATTATTAAAGAAGGCCTGCAAGATCGAGTCCGGCTCAGGCGTTCCGAACAAGCAGAAGGTCGCTAAGATCTCCAGAGCAGAGGTTCAGAAGATCGCTGAGCTCAAAATGCCCGACCTCAATGCTGCAAGCATCGAAGCTGCAACCAGCATGATCGCGGGTACAGCACGCAGCATGGGCATTGTTGTAGAGGACTAATCAACAGAAACGTGGGAGGGTCGCTCCCGATATGACCACAAGGAGGAAAATTTATCATGAAAAAAGGCAAGAGATATGTAGAATCTGCGAAATTAGTAGATCGTACAAATCTTTATGATGTAGAAGAAGCAGTTGCCCTTCTTAAGAAGACAGCAAGTGCAAAGTTTGATGAGACCATCGAAGCACATATCAGACTGGGCGTTGACGGCCGTCACGCAGACCAGCAGGTCCGAGGCGCTGTTGTTCTGCCTCACGGCACAGGTAAATCTGTCAGAGTCCTTGTATTCGCAAAGGACGACAAGATTGCCGAGGCTCAGGCTGCAGGTGCGGAGTATGTCGGCGGTCAGGAACTGGTTCAGAAGATCCAGGGCGAGGGCTGGCTTGACTTTGATGTTGTTGTAGCAACTCCCGATATGATGGGCGTTGTCGGCCGTCTGGGCCGTATCCTTGGTCCTAAAGGCCTCATGCCGAACCCGAAGGCCGGCACAGTCACCATGGACGTGACCAAGGCTGTCAAGGATATCAAAGCAGGTAAAGTTGAGTACAGACTTGACAAGACAAACATCATTCATGTACCGGTCGGTAAGGCTTCTTTGCGCCTTAAGTTCAACCGGTGGACGAAGTCCGTACAGACCCAGAAGTTGACTTGTGACGAGAAAGGTGAGGTGGTGTATCATTATGTGCAGAACCAACAACCGGAGGAAGTCTATGCCTTTACACCGACAGACGTCTACTGTCCTGTGCAGAATGCCTATGGACGTTATACCTACTACGAGCAACTTTACAATAGGGAACACACCAGTCTCTTTACAGACCGTAGCGTCTACCGACCCGGGCAAACGGTACAGGTGACGGCTATCGTATGGCGTGAACAGTCAGCACTCGACAACGTGGCAGTCGCTGACAAACAAATAAAGATTGAGTTGCGTGATGCCAATTACAGGATGGTCAGTGAACAGACGGTGACGACCAACCGCTTTGGAAAGTGCACAGTACCTTTGACATTGCCCGTAGGACTGTTGAATGGTCGCTTTACCATCCGTGCCAATAACCAAAGTTGTAGCATTCGCGTGGAGGAATACAAACGTCCGACATTCCAGGTGGAATTTGCCGACTGCCAGCAGGCCTATCGCCAGGGTGACACAGTCCGTGTGCAAGGTAAGGCTATGACTTATGCCGGTGTCCCCGTGCAAGGTGG
>CADAIF010000089.1 GCA_902787905.1 uncultured Lachnospiraceae bacterium | reverse complement strand
GTCAGTTTTGTATTGAAACGAGGCTCGGTGCTGGGCATCGTGGGCGAGTCCGGCTCGGGCAAGAGCACCGTGGCGGCCATGCTGACCCGGCTGACAGATGTCACAGAAGGCCGGATCTTTTTTGAAGGCCGGGATGTGACTCATGTGACCGGACCGGACCGGCGGGACTTTTACCGGCAGATTCAGATGGTCTTTCAGAATCCTGTATCCTCCTTTGATCCCAGGCGGACCCTGGGGGACGGAATCGGAGAAAGCCTGATCAATCAGGGGATGAACCGGGCGGAGGTAAAAAAGAAGACGGCAGACCTGCTTGAGGCCTGCGGCCTGGAGCCGTCCCTTGCCGGCCGTTATCCCCATCAGGTCAGCGGCGGTCAGTGTCAGAGAGCAGCCATAGCAAGAGCTCTGGCGGTATCGCCCTCGGTCCTCATCTGTGATGAGGCCACCAGTGCCCTGGACGTGACGGTTCAGGCGAAGATCATGGCCCTGCTCATGAAAATCCGGCAGGAGCGGCATCTGTCCATGATCCTCATCAGCCATGACCTGGCCCTGGTGCAGAAGTTCTGCACCGACGCTGTGGTCATGAATAGCGGCAGGATCGTGGAGGCAGGAGGGCCGGATGAGATCATCCGGTCGCCGAAAACGGCTTATACAAAGACACTTATAGATTCAGTTTTATGAAACTCAGGGAGAATACAGACATGGAAACATACCGGTGCATGACAGAAAACAGCAGTCAGGTCAAGGAACGGGTCGAGGCCTACTGGGCCAAAAGGGCGGACTCCTTCTACCGTCTCCGGGAATCGGAGATCCACAGCCGCCGCTTCGCCCGCTGGGAATCCGAGATCCTGAGCCGGCTGCCGGAGGGCAGAGCTTTAAAGGTCCTGGATGTGGGCTGCGGAACCGGCTTCTTTTCTGTTTTGCTGGCCGGCCACGGCCAGCAGGTCACCGGGATCGATCTGACCCCGGAGATGATCGCCGGCGCAGAGCGGGCGGCAGGGGAAGCCGGGGTCAAGGCGGATTTTCAGATCATGGATGCGGAGCATCCGGACTTTGCGGATGAGACCTTTGACCTGGTCATTTCCAGAAATCTGACCTGGACCCTGCCCAATCCCGGCAAGGCCTATGAGGAGTGGCTGAGGGTCCTGAAAAAGGGCGGCATCCTGCTTAATTTTGACGCGGAGTACGCCAAGGAAGACCACGCTCAGCAGGTGGGCTGTGAGCTGGGTACCGGCCTGAACTGCGATATGATCCAGGAGTGCCGGAGAATCTACGACCTTCTGGCCATCAGCCGTCTGACCCGCCCGGAATGGGACAGGCAGATGCTTCAGAGCCTTGGTGCAAAAAGCATTGAGACCGATCTGGAGGTGGGTCTTAGGGTCTATCCGGAGGAGCGGCGCTTCAGGCAGGAGTTTCCCTTCTTCGGCATCAGAGCCGTCAGATAAATGATAAATATGTTCATTCAGAACACGGGAACAGAGCATTTGCGCTGTTCCCGTTTACTTTTTGTGTCACCGGTGTTAAAATGCAAGGGATTCGAAAGAGAGGAGGAATGGCATGAAGCGCAAAAGACGGATCAGGCGGTGGCTTATGACAGGGCTTGAAGCTTTTTTGCTGGCCATTCTTCTGCTGACCCTGGCCAGGCATATGCCGGGTTTTGCCGCAGTCTATGTCCGCCGGGTCTACCCGCTGCTGGCCGGGAGCCTGGGCCGCTTCTGGAGCCTTGTGCCCTTTTCGGCCGTGGAGCTCCTTTTATACCTTTTTGTCATCGTCTGGGTCGTCCTCCTGGTCAAAGGACTGGCAGGACTTTTGCGGCGAAAAAAAGAAGCCGGCCTGAAGCTGGCGGAAAGACTGGCGGCCCTGTTTCAGACAGCCGCAGTCCTTTTCCTGGTCTATGTCCTGGGCTGCGGGATCAACTACAGCGCCCCGGCTTTTTCCGACCTGTACGGCTATTCGAAGGCGGCCTATACTAAGGAGGAGCTGGCACTGGTATGTGAGATGCTGACAGAGAGGCTGATCGATCTGGCGGATGAAGTCCCCCGGGATGAGACCGGTTTTATGGCTCTGGAGGCGGATACGGGTCAGAAGGTCTTATCCGCGATTCAGGCCCTGGGAGAGGAATGCCCGGCCCTGGCCATGGTCAAGGCGGCGCCTAAAAGGGTCCTTATTTCGCCCATTCTGTCCTGTCAGCAGCTGACGGGGGTCTATTCACCCTTTACGATCGAGGCCAATTATAACAGGGATATGGTCTCCTACAACGTGCCCTTTACCATGGGCCATGAGCTGTCCCATCTGGCAGGCTTTATGCGGGAGGATGAGGCCAATTTCATCTCCTGGCTGGCCCTTGAAAGGGCAGAGGATGTCACCCTTCGCTGCAGCGCGGCCATGATGGCCTGGATCTACTGCTGCAATGAGCTGCATGATCTGGACTATGAAAAATGGGAAGCCCTGAACGCGGAGCTTCCCGAAGCAGTCAGTATGGAATTTGAGGCCAACTCGGCCTTCTGGAAAAGGTATGAGAGCCGGGTGTCTGAAAAGGCGCAAAAGGTCAACGACAGTTACCTGAAGGCCCATGGGCAGACGGAAGGACTCATGACTTACGACCGGGTGACAGCGCTGATCGTGCAGGAGATGCTGCGGCGTCAACAAGGGTTCCCCGACTGAGCTTCAGACCGGCGCCGGTCAGTTTTTCCTCCACATCCTGAAGGATCCGGTCGCTGATGCCGTGATCCTTCAGCAGATGCCTGAAGCGCAGCATGGTGGAGGCACCGGGCACCTGTTCCTTTAAAAAGTCCAGATGCATGAAGGACCGCATGGCGTAGCTGTCGTAGACAGCGTCCTCCAGACTTTCGGCCGACAGGGAATAGAGGTGCATGAGCAGGTACATACGCAGCATGGTCTCGATATCCCTGGGCGGACGGCCGCGTCTGCCGGAAGGGTAGTAGGGGCGGATCATCCGGACCCAGTCATCCCAGGGCATGAGGCTGTCAATGGTTTCCAGGAAGATGTCGCGGCGGGTTTTCCGCTTGCGGTGCGCGTACTCGATATCACTGAAGGTTTCCTGCTTCATGGTTTGTCCCCCCTCGTTTTTATAGTTTGATTATACATTAATTATCATATTTATTCAAAGGAA
This sequence comes from uncultured Lachnospiraceae bacterium, assembly GCA_902787905.1. Classification (GTDB taxonomy): domain Bacteria; phylum Bacillota; class Clostridia; order Lachnospirales; family Lachnospiraceae; genus UBA2912. Next base: position 7,609 of record CADAIF010000089.1, on the reverse strand, counting down.
GAGTGTATGGATTCAGGAAAATATGAAGTCTTAAACGCCCGTCTCCGGGCAGATGACAGAAAAGCCCGGCTGCTTAAGGCGGCGGATCAGGTCAGTACAGGGATCGTCTATTTCGGTTACATCGGACTGGTCATTTACTGCCTGATAAAAAGGCGGGACAGCCTGCTGCACGTTCTTGCGGTGCCGGCAGCCGTTTACCTGTCCGGAAGCCTGCTGCGGAAGATGATCAATGAGGCACGGCCCTACGAGGTGAGTCAGGTCAGGCCCCTCATCGACAAGGACACGAAAGGGAAAAGCTTCCCCAGCCGTCACGTCTTCAGCAGCGCCGTGATCGCCCTGGCCTTCTTTTACATCTGCCGGCCCCTGGGGCTGGCCATGGCAGTCCTGGCACTGCTGGTCGCGGCTCTCAGGGTCCTGACAGGGGTCCACTGGATGCGGGATGTGGTTTTCGGCCTGCTTTACGGCGGTCTGATCGGTTTTCTGGGCTTTTTTGTCCTGTGATCATTGACGAAAAAGAAACAGATGGCTATCATAAGTGATATGATATACTGACAGATAAGGAGTTTTTATGGACAAGACAATTCTGGTGATTCTTGATGCCTGCCGTTTTGACGCGGCCAAAAGGAATCTTGGCTATATCGAGTCACTGATCGATTATAAGAAGGGTGCCAAATACCGCCTCTGGGGGGAACTGCCCTCCCTTTCCAGGACTATGTACGCAACGATGCTGACGGGTCTGCCGGCCTGGCAGCACGGGATCACGGACAATGAAGTTAACTTTACACTGACCTGCGATCATCTCTTTTCTCTCTGCCGCAGGGCAGGAGGCGTGACGGCCGCGGCTTCCTACGGGTGGATGAGTGAGCTTTTTGACCACGGCCCCTTTGACCTGGTCAGAGACCGTTATCAGCTGGAGTCTGAGGGAAATATCTCCCACGGCATCTTTTATGTGCATGACGATTATCCTGACAATCATCTGTTTGCGGATGGTGAATATCTCAGGAAGACTTATCAGCCGGATTTCCTGCTGTATCATTCCATGGCCATTGACCGGCAGGGGCATCTGCACGGGGCCGGAAGCGTTCAGTACGAGAAGGCCGTCTGCGAGGCCGGCTATATCCTGGCAGGCCTTCTGCCCCAGTGGCTGAAGGAAGGCTGGCAGGTGGTCATCACGGCGGATCACGGCATGAATGAAATGGGGATTCACGGCGGCACGGACTCAGCCCAGCGGGAGATCCCACTGTATATTTTCAGTGACAAGGTCAGGCCGGGCCGTTTCGAGGAACAGGAAATGACCGGTCTCTGCGTAGCTCCGCTTCTTTGCAGGCTGCTGGGCATAACGTCGGGAGAAGGGATGATACATGAGCAGATCTTATGAGATTAATATGACGGAGGGCCCTCTGTTTGGCAAGCTGATCGCTTTTTCGCTGCCCCTCATGCTCTCAAATATCCTGCAGCTTTTATTTAACGCGGCCGACACGATCGTTGTCGGCCGTTTTGTAGGCAGTACGGCTCTGGCAGCCGTGGGCTCCACAGGCGCCCTGATCAATCTGCTGATCAACCTCTTTGTAGGCTTTTCGGTGGGCGCCAATGTCATGGTCGCCCGCTTTTATGGGGCCGGCAGTGATAAAGAGGTGGAGGAGACCGTGCATACGGCCATCCTCATGAGCCTGATCTCCGGAGTCTTTATGCTGGCGGTGGGTGTCCTCTTCACCCGGCAGATTCTGGTCTGGATGGGGTCACCGTCAGATGTTATCGACCAGTCCGGCCTTTACCTGAAGATTTATTTCCTGGGCATGCCCTTCAATCTGCTTTACAATTTCGGGGCTTCTATCCTGAGGGCGGTGGGAGATACAAAAAGACCCCTCTACTATCTGACTCTGGCCGGTGTGGTCAATGTGATACTCAATCTCTTTTTTGTGATCGTTGTCGGAATCGGCGTGGCCGGTGTGGCTCTGGCCACCATCACGTCCCAGGCCATCTCATCCCTTCTGGTGGTGCGGTGCCTGATCCGCGCTGAAGGGAGCTTCAAACTGAATCTGCACCGCCTGCGCATTGTGAAGAATAAGGCCACCCGTATCATGAAGGTGGGTCTGCCTGCCGGCATTCAGGGCATTGTCTTTTCCCTGTCCAATGTCCTGATCCAGTCCTCTGTGAATTCCTTCGGTTCTACAGCCATGGCTGGCAATACCGCAGCCATGAATATTGAAGGCTTCATTTATACAGCTATGAACACCTTCCACCATGCTGCCGTCAATTTTATCAGTCAGAACTTTGGCGCCAACAAGCAGGACAGAATCCGCCGTGTGGCTCTGATCTGCTTCTTCATGGTGACGGTGGTCGGGCTGGCCGCCGGCTGGGGTGCCTGGCTGGCAGGCCGCAGCCTTCTGGGCATTTATTCATCAGATCCCGAGGTCATTTCTATCGGTCTGACCCGGATGAGCGTTCTGTGCACCACATATTTCCTGTGCGGCATCATGGATATGATGGTCGGCTGCCTCAGAGGCGTGGGCTATTCCTTCCTGCCTATGGTGGTGTCCCTGCTTGGGGCCTGCGGTCTCAGGATCCTTTGGCTGGCAACGATTTTCCGTATGCAAAGGACTTTGATGTCCCTTTACATCTCATACCCGGTCAGCTGGATCATCACGGCATCGGTCCATATCCTGTGCTTTATCCTGGTCCGGAGACGTCAGAGAAAAGGCCTGATCTGACGGGGCGAAAAGGCTTTGCCTGAAGGCCGTCAGATGTTACAATATAGACAGTAGTTGAAAAATACCTGAGATGATAAAGGAGGACTCTTCGATGAAACTGGTTATGTATGAGGCACAAGGTCAGAGATCCCCCGGCCTGTTGAGTGAAGACGGCCATCAGATCATGCCCCTTGCGGCCCTGGGCTTTGAGGTTCCGGACCTGATGGCTTTTATCCGCCTGGGAGATGCGGCCCTGGCGGAGCTTTCCGGGAAGGCGGTCTTTACCGACGTGGCCATAAGTACATCGGATGTGACCCTGCTGGCGCCCATCCCCAATCCCGAACAGGATGTGATCTGTCTGGGCATTAATTATATGGCTCACGCGGCAGAATCCGCCCGCTACAAAAAGGAGGCCTTCGGAGGCGAGCGGCCCTACGCAGTCTACTTCTCCAAACGTGTTAACGAGGCGGTGGCCCCCTACGGGCAGATCGACGCCCATGCCGACATGGTGGACAGCCTGGACTATGAGGCGGAGCTGGCCTTGATCATCGGCAAAGAGGCCCGCCATGTGGCTGAAAAAGATGTGAAAGACTATATCTTCGGCTATACGGTGCTGAATGATGTCAGCGCCAGAAATATCCAGACCCGGCATAAACAGTGGTACTTCGGCAAGAGCCTGGATGGTTTTACCCCCATGGGTCCCTGCATTGCCACCAGGGACAGCTTTGCCTGGCCGCCGGTCCTGGGCATCCGATCCTATGTGAACGGGGAACTGAGGCAAAACAGCGATACCGGCCTTCTGATCTTCGGGATCGACCATGTGGTCAGCGAGCTTTCCAGAGGCATGACCCTGCGCCCGGGCACCATTATTTCCATGGGTACGCCGGCAGGCGTGGGTATGGGCTTTGTGCCGCCCCGTTTCCTGCGGTCCGGGGATGTAGTGGAGTGTGTGATCGACGGGATCGGTTCGATCCGGAATACAGTAATCGATGAAAGATAGGCAGGAGATGCGATGGAACTGAAGGTGATCGCCCGGATCCGGACGGATTTCGGGGAGAAATTCGGCATCCCCAGACAGAGTGGTCTGGTGCCGGAGCTGACAGGCAGGATCGTTTTTGAGCCGGCTTTTAAAGACCCGGCGGCCGTGAAGGACCTGGTCCAGTATGACCGGATCTGGCTGATCTGGGGTTTTTCAGAGCTGGGAGAGGACAGACCTTTTTCACCCACGGTGCGCCCGCCAAGGCTGGGCGGCAATAAAAGGGTCAGTGTCTTCGCCACCCGGTCGCCTTTCAGACCCAATCCCATCGGCCTGTCCTGCGTCAGTCTGCTTAAAGTAGAGACGGATACAGCGGAGGGCCCGGTGCTGACTGTGGGCGGGGCGGACCTGATGGACGGCACACCCATCTATGATATCAAACCCTATCTGCCCCATTTTGAGGCCTTTCCCGAGGCCAGAGGCGGCTTTTCCAAAGAGCATCAGGGAGATGTGCTCAGGGTAGACTTTCCTGAACATCTGCTGGCACTGGTGCCTGAGGATAAAAGGGTTTCCCTGAAAGAGGTTCTGGCCCTGGACCCCAGACCGGCCTATCAGCATGAGGCCGTGAATATTCGCTTTCAGGTGACGGAAGAGCATCTTGTTGTGACAGATGTTTCGGAAAACGGATAAGAAAAGCAAAAAAGGATCTGCAGCTCATCAAAGCCGCAGATCCGTGTTGTTTTATTTGAAAGAATATTTCTCTTCGCAGTATTTGCACCGGTAGGTCTTGGTCTTGGTGTCCGCCAGGAAGAAAACGTGGGGCAGCTCCTGCTCGATCGAGGTGATGCAGCGCGGATTCTTGCAGCGGATCACGTTGGTCAGCTTCTTGGGATGATGGAGCTGACGCTTTTCCACAACATGCCCGTCCTTAATGATGTTGCAGGTGATGTGGTGGTTGATGAAACCGATGATATCCAGGTCCACCTGGTCCAGACCGCCGGAGATCTTAATGATATCCTTCTTGCCCATCTTTTTACTGGAGGCGTTTTTGATGATGGCGACCTGGCAGTCAAGGCTTCCCAGATCCAGGTATTTGTAGATTTCCATGCTTTTTCCGGCAGGAATGTGATCAAGAACGACGCCGTTTTCAAGACCGCTGATATTTAAGCTTAACATCTTTTATACCTCCACTTCCAGTAATGTCAGGATCAGGGCCATACGGATGTACATGCCGTACTGGGCCTGTTTAAAGTAAAGCGCCCTGGGATCACTATCCACTTCCAAGGCGATCTCGTTGACACGGGGCAGCGGATGCATGACGATCATATCCTCTTTGGCCAGTGCCATTTTGTCATTATTCAGGATATAAAAATCCTTCATGCGGATATAGTCCTCTTCATTGAAGAAACGCTCACGCTGAACACGGGTCATGTAAAGGATATCCAGCTGGGGCATGGCCTCATCCAGACTGATGACTTCCTCAAAGGGGATGTTTTTCTCCTTAAGCAGGTCAGTGATGTATTCGGGGACACGAAGCTCCGGCGGGGAGATCAGCACAAAATGCATGCCTTCGTAGCGGGAGAGGGCCTCGATCAGAGAATGGACGGTACGGCCGAATTTAAGGTCGCCGCAAAGACCGATGGTCTGATGGTCCAGATGCCCCTTTGTGCTGCGGATGGTCAGAAGGTCTGTCAGGGTCTGAGTCGGATGCTGGTGGCCGCCGTCGCCTGCGTTGATAACGGGGATCTCAGCCTTCTCGGAAGCGACTAAAGGCGCACCCTCCTTGGGATGGCGCATGGCACAGATGTCAGCGTAGCAGCCGATCATACGGATCGTGTCGGAAACGCTTTCGCCCTTGGCTGCGGAACTGGAATTGGCCGAAGAAAAACCAAGTACATGGCCCCCTAAATGGTACATAGCTGATTCAAAGCTTAAACGGGTACGTGTGCTTGGTTCATAAAAACAGGTAGCAAGTATTTTACGGTCACAGGCATGTGCGTATTTGTCAGGGTTGCGCTCAATGTCGCCTGCAAGGTCCATAAGTTTGTCGAGCTCTTCAACAGAAAAATCCATCGGGTTTAATAAATGACGCGGCATAATATTCCTCCATGAATCGGTCTTTTTGTTATCATTTATTATTATACGCATCAGACGATGAATGTCAAATGAATCGTCTTGAAAAATTGACGTTGCCCGCCGCATCGATTAATGGTATAGTGGGCAGTGGGCAGCAAAGGTCCTGCCCGTCACAGAAAGGAAGATATTATATGCATAATGACCTGCTTACGATCGGACCGGTGACGATCCACGGCTACGGCCTGATGATCGCCATCGGTATACTGGCCGCTTACGCAGTGGCTGAATACAGAGGCAAAAAAAAGGGACTGGATCCGGACAGGATCTGGGGCCTGACCCTCTGCTGCGCCATCGGCGGCCTGGCCTGCGCCAAGCTGCTTTATTACATCCTGGACATCCGGGAGATCATCGAAAATCCCCGGGTGCTCCTGAACTTTTCCAACGGCTTTGTGGTCTACGGCGGCATCATCGGCGGCATCCTGATCGGCTGGCTTTACAGCAGACGCCATCAGCTGGTCTTTCTCCGTTACGCCGATCTGGTACTGACAAGCGTCGCCCTGGCCCAGGGCTTTGGCCGTATCGGCTGCTTCCTGGCCGGATGCTGCTACGGTGTGGAGACTGACGGCCCCTGCGCCGTGGTCTTTACCCACTCGGATTTCGCGCCAAATGGCGTTCCGCTGGTACCCACCCAGCTGATCTCCAGTGGTCTGGATTTCCTGAATTTCCTGGCCCTGGTCCTGATCGCGAAAAGAAAGCCGAAGGATGGTGTGGTAACGGCCTGCTACCTGATCTTTTACAGTATCGGCCGCTTTGCCATCGAGTTCTTCCGCGGCGACCTGATCCGCGGCAGTATCGGCCCGCTTTCAACTTCCCAGTTTATCTCGATTTTTGTAGCCATTGCCGGCCTCATCTTCCTGATGATCGTCAGGAAGGGAAAAGAGGCAGCCGCTTAATAGCGGATGATCCGGACCTCTCCGCAGCCTGTAAAGGCCTCCGGGGAGACTTCGGTATCTGCCGGCAGGCGGACCTCCTTTAAGGCGATGCAGCCGTCAAAGGCCCGGCCGAAGATCTTCCGGACCCCGGGCTTTATACTGACATGTGTCAGCCGGGTGCAGTCCTTAAAAACAAAGGGAATGATATGCTTAAGGCTTCCGGGGATCTCAATTTCGGTGATGCCTGAGCGCACGAAGGCATACTGCCAGATCTCCGTCAGGCTTTCGGGCAGAGCGACGGTTTTAAGCTGACCGCAGCCGTCAAAGACAAAGCCGCCCAGGGTACGCAGGTGCGCCGGCAGGACGACGGACTCAAGCTCTGCATGCCCCTTAAAGATATCGTCATTGACGACCGTGACAGGCCTGCCGCCGTGCAGGTCCGGAAGCGTGACATGCGCATCGCTCCCTTTGTATCCGGTCAGACACCAGGTTTCATCATCGACATATTTGAAAAAGAACTCAGCCATGGCTTTCCTCCTGTGATATTCTGAACAGTTCTATTGTATAATAAAAACTAAAAGAAGGAAAGTGCGGCCATTCATACAAAAAACAGAAGGTCCTCATCTTGCCAACATGGCCGGGAAAAGGTAAAATAAACACAAACGTTATATACACAAAAAATAAAGATTATAAGTGGAGGTATTCAAATGGTATACGACAGACGTCCGGATTCTATGGTACGTATCACGACACCGGAACTGGCAGATGCTTATATTGCGGAGTATATTGAGGCACTTCGCGAGCAGATCGGCGACAAGAAGGTCCTGCTGGCCCTTTCCGGCGGCGTGGATTCATCCGTGGTCGCAGCTATGCTGATTAAGGCCGTCGGCCAGCAGCTGGTCTGCGTGCATGTCAATCACGGCCTGCTCAGAAAA
>CADAIF010000088.1 GCA_902787905.1 uncultured Lachnospiraceae bacterium | reverse complement strand
AGATCGTTTCCACATCACGGCTCTTGACGTTGAGATCCGCCGTGTCATTCCGCCACAGCCACTCGTGCACATACCACCCGAGGATGGTAGGAAGACCGGTAGCCGCGGAGACCCGTTCGAAGGTGGAATAGCTGTCGCCGTTGGCTTCCAGTACGACCGGATGGCCTTGAATATTGGCCTTCAGCCAGCGTATTCCGCCGGCGTCCTCCGGCAGCGTCCCTTCCAGATAAGCCAGAGCGTTCAGGCCCTGGTACCGGGAGGTGTCGAACACATTTCCGAACCAGGAGCTTACGGATTTGCCGAAGTATCCCACCGTACAGAGCAGCAGGAACAGGACCAGCACCGCCCCGATCCGGAAAATCAGCTTCTTTGCCAGTATCAGGATCCGGTAGATCCCGTATCCCATGGTGATGCCGAACATGATATAAGCCTGGTATGTCAGCTTGAACATCGTGTTGGCCCGGGCGTTGCCGTTCTCATAGATATCACGGACATACACCAGCTCCGGGATCAGCACGAGTCCCATGGCGCAGAGTCCGGTGATCACGACGAACAGATCCGGTGAAGAAGTGATCCGCATTTTTGCAAAAAGTCCCTTCTCTTCTTTGCGCGGCCGGTTGTCCCCGATGATCACCATGATCAGAAGGATCGTGAGTACGGTCGGGAGGCCCCAGAGCACCAGCAGCTGGTGCGGAAGGGAATGATTCTGTGCAAGAGCTACGCCCTGCACCATCGTCTCAAACTGCAGTGTGAAGGGAAGAATGGTAAGGGTGGAGATCAACGCCATCATGACCGCGTGCACCACCGTCGATCCGATCCCTTTCCGGATACTTCCGCGAAAACGGCAGACGTTGGTAAAAAGGACGGTTCCTCCGGTCACCACAAAATAGATCACAAAGTCCCAGAAATTGGTCCACTGGTAAACGCCAAGCAGAAACGAAGCCAGGATGATATGAGGCGTCGCGATCTCTTTCATGATAAAAAGGACGCCTGTGTCATTGTTTCTCTTTCTGCGTCCGGTCTTCAGATATGCATACAGAAGACCCAGCAGAAGCAGCACGAACATGATATTGACCACATGCGCATGCAGATCCCCCAGAATAAAGGAATAACAGGGGAATTCGTGGATGGTCTTGTCCGGCACGTCCGGGTTGAATCCGATATACCGTGTGGCATCCGGGAACCAGTAGCCTTTCTCTGCCTCGATACCCTTTATCTTATTCAGAAGCGGGATCGCCACTGCATAAACCACGTAGTGCATATTTCCGGCGATGGATACGGCCACACCGGCCGTCACGCCTGCGACTCCCGATTCCAGGAGATAACGCTTTTTCTGCCGGCTGCGCAGCTGGTCTGCCATCATCTGATACACCAGTGAAAACGGCAGGATAAACGCAAAAGCGGCCACGAACATCCGGCTCAGGTTATAGGTGATCTCCACCTGCGTCCCGGTCATCTTGGTCAGGAAAACAGCAAAAAACTGTCCGCCGTAGTAATAGTTGATATGGCCCTGGGAGTACCAGAGGTCCTGCGCCGGCAGGACCGGGCTTCGCATCATGGCTTCCATAAAGCCGTAATCCATGAATTTCTCAGTACCGTTGGCGGCCGGGTTGAAACCGGCCAGGTAGGTCCACATCAAAAAAACCGCTATGAAAATCAGTTCCTCTACCAGGATCAGCCGGACATGATCCCACGGCAGATATTTGAATCCCGGCGAGCGCCGGATCCCCAGATACCATACACACAAGATGGCAAGGATCAGGGTCACCAGAAAGCTGCTTCCGGCCGAGAAAACGATGACCTTGCAGGTCGTCAGGAACCAGACGGTGAACCCGCTGATCAGGATCGCCAGTACTTTTGAGAAGCACCAGCCTTTATCGTCAAAGTTTTTGAACAGTCTTCCCGTGAGGGGCATGGCTGCGATACCAAGGACCAGGGCAAACAGATAAAAAGCCCAGAAGCTCCCGGCATCTCTTCCCAGAAGAAAGACTGACAGCCCCACCAGCAAAACTGCAGGAACTGCAAAAAAACCATCTCTCCGTGTAATCATCATTTGTATCCTCAAATCTTTTTCCGAAGCGCCATGAAATCTCCTACCGCCTGCCTTCCTATGCGGAAGATCCGTTTCAGGTTCAGGGAGTTGACGCCGCCCTGTCTCGGGCGGAACGTGATCGGAATATAGGTGACGCCCCATTTGTTCTTATGATAAATGACCGTCATCAGCACGTTGGGAAGGAAAAACGAATCCGGGATCTTCTTGAGAACGGTCTCCAGTTCCTCTCCGCGCATCAGACGGAAGGGCGTATTCGCATCTTTCACCCACACATGGAACACCAGAAGCAGGACCAGCCGCAGCACCCGTGTCACAAATACCCGGGACACTCCGTCCTGACGTCCTTTCCGATAGCCGATCAGAAGCCCGCAATTCTCCCGCTGCTCCCAGAAAGGCCAGAACTCCTCCGGCCGTGTCTGGCCGTCGGAATCGGTCTGAAAGATGAAATCCGCTCCGGCGTCGATCGCTTTTTTGTACGCACGCAGCACGGTGGGGCCATGCCCTTCGTTCTTTTTGTTGATCGTCAGAAGACGGGGATATTTTTCACGAAGGTTCCTCATGATCTGGTAGGTTTTGTCCTTGCTGCCGTCGTTGACGATCATAAGACGGCTGTCACCGCCCACCTTCTCGACGACCGGATACCACTCTTCTATGACCGCAGTGATATTAGCCTCTTCGTTGTAGGCCGGCATTACGATATATAAACTATCTTGTTTCATAGATCCGTATCCTCCCATCTTCAGTCTGATACACCATGTTGTAAGTGGCAGCGATCACATCCTCGCGGCATTCATGCTCCTCGAATGACATGTCTGTTTCGTACAGGATATAGTCGATCCCTTCCTGCTCTATCACTTCCTGCAGACGATGTGCAGAATCGGTACCGTAGATTTCTTCCGCTCTGGCGGCTCTCGCGTAGGTATCATAACCGGCGGACCAGGCATAATAAGGCCAGCCCAGATACATCATAAGCCCCGACATGGTCACCTCGTTGATGCTGTACTCCGGCGTGAGAACCAGATCTTCCGAAGACAGATGCTCCGAAAGCCATGCGGTCAGGGTACTGTCCATGCGGACCGCCACCCGGTGGTCTTTATCGTTGTCCTTGAGGATCACGACAAAATCGTATATTCCCGTCAGTGTCAGGCAGACCGTCATGAGAACTGCAGTCAGTGTCCGGGGAATAAAGCTTTTCTTTCCCCTTTTTCCGGCAAGCCGGCAGATCGTCCCTGCCCAGAAAACCGTAAGGAACGCCTGCGACATCATTATATATTTGTGATTCACCGTAATATCCGGCGTAAGGGAAGCAAGAAACGCGAAGCAGACCGGAAACAGGCAGCCGAAAAGGAACGTCTTCTCCGCGCGCTTCATAAAAACCGCTGCCAGGGCAAGTCCCAGGATTGAGAATCCGCTGATTGAGACGATATAACCCAGGACTCCCGTCAGACTCTTGTCTTCACAGATGAATCCCCAGAAAAAGGCAGGCTTAAACGACTCTCCCGTGATAAAGAATCCTGTCTGGAGCATAGAGACGGAAACAGCGGAAAGCGCAAGGATCAGATAATCGAGTTTTCCGTCAGAAAAAACAGCCATGCCGCACAGGATCAGAAGAGCTCCGATTACGGTGGCCCCGTTAAAGAACGCGCAGGAACCCAGAAGTATCCCGGCGATCAGGGACCTTACCGGAGAAACAGATTGCCAGGCATCTGCCGAAAACAGTCTGCCTTTCAGCCAGAGAAGGCCTTTTTCTTCATGGGCGGCTCCTTCCCCGAGCCTGTCCAGATGCGCTTCGTAAGCAGCCCCGAAGGCCTCCCTGACGATTTTCGTCCAAAGCACACCCAGGTCATAAAGATTCCTGTCGTCTGCAATAATGCCCTCCGCCAGAAGTCTGGCCGGATAAAGGCTGTCTGAAGCATCAAAAACCTTGCCGCAGGCCACCGCGGCGATGGGGCCGTCCTGCCGCATTTTGGGCAGGGCATAAGGCAGGAGCTGCCGGCGCAGGGCGTACTGACCCTCCATCAGAAGGACAGGCGCCTTAAGGGCCGCGGGATGATCAAAGATGCGGACATCGGTATCGGTCCTTTCCAGCTCGGGGAACTCTCCGTTATCATACAAGGTAAAGCCATTTAAGGCAAAGGCCTTCTTTAAGGCGTCTGCTGTGATCCGCAGCGGATGTTTTGTCATCTTCTTCATTTTCTTTTCCTCCGAATATGATTCCCGCTTCAGATACGGTTTCCGACCTGCCAGCCTTCCAGAATGGCGTCACCAATGTTACGTTTTTCATTGCAGCGGATCTTCATCCTGGCGTCGCCGATCAGGTAGATCTCATCCACAGCCGCCGCCAGGGCGTCATAGATTTCGGGGCGGCCGGTGTAGCCGCGGCAGATCAGGACGCTGTCGCAGGGCAGGCTCTCTTCCTTTTTCGTCTTCACATCCCTCAGGATGACGCCCTCCTCATTCAGGCCGGCGATATCCTTGCCCAGCTTATAGGTCAGCTTCCGCTCCGCGTTCAGGATCATCAGACGCTGCTGCTGGGGAGAGGAATTGTCGTCGCCCAGCTCCATGACGCCCATCATGCCGCCGCCTCTTCTGGAAGCGACCGTCACCTTGTGACCCTTGCGCAGCAGACTCTGGGCAATCTCCAGATTCATAAAGCAGCCACCCACGATGACCACACGCTCTCCCAGGTTGAAACTCTCCGGCGCCTGGCAGTATTCGTGAATGCTGTGGACCCGCTGCCCGTCAGCCTTTTCATACTTTGTGATCACAGGCACGGCGCCGGCGGCCACGATCACTGCGTCGTAATGGCCTGCCAGGACCTTCTCCGCCGTGGCCTCCTCTTCGACCACCGTGATGCCGGGCTTCTTCATCTGACCCACGTAATAGTCGATCAGGAGACGGATATCGCCCTTGAGTTCTTCATCAAAACCAGCCTCATGCATGGTGCCGCCGAGCTTTCTTTTCTCAAAAAGGGTCACCTCATGGCCTCTGAGAGCCGCCACCCTGGCCGCTTCCATGCCGCCGGGGCCGCCGCCGATGATGCAGATCCGTTTCTTCTTCTCAGCCGGCGTCACCTTGCGGAAATTCGAAGTGTTGCACAACGGATTGACCGAACATCTCAGGCCGATGGCCGCGTTGAAGCCGGCAATGGTACCCACACAGCCCATGGTACAGCGCATGCAGGGGATGATATCCTCCCGCCGGCCCGCCTTGATCTTTTTGATCCAGGCAGGATCCGCCAGGGCAGGTCTGCCGATGCCGATAAAATCTGCCCAGCCTTCTTCCAGCACTTCCTCGGCCAGTTCCGGGGTCGTAAAACCGCCGTCCAGGATGATGGGGATCCTGATCCCGGCTTCCTTCATGGCCCGGGCCGTAGGAATATAGTCGCCCCGCTTGTCATACTGGGCATTGATGACACGGACATTGTTGGAATCGCCGCCCACCAGGTGCAGGGCGATGATCCCGGTCTTCTCCAGCGCCTTCGCGTGAATGATGCCCTCCTCCAGGGAGATGTCTTTAGGATCGAAGGAATCCCCGCAGATGCGGCCGATGATCGGGAAGCTTTTGCCGCAGCTCTTCTGACAGGCTTCGATGATCTCCACCATGAAACGGATCCGGTTCTCGGGACTGCCGCCGTACTGGTCGGTCCGGTGGTTGTACTGGGGCGAGCAGAACATGTTGATCAGATGCCCGATGGCGCCGTGGATCTCGATCCCGTCAAAGCCGGCCATCTTGGCCCTCCAGGCAGCCTGGGCAAAGTCGTCGATGATCTGATGGATCTCATCCAGGGTCAGGCCCCGGATGGGGAAGGGGCGGATGCCGCCCTGCATCTCAAACATGGTCGACGGGCCCAGGGACTCCTTTTTATCCGCCAGAGACAGCTGATGGCCGATGTGGCACAGCTGCAGGATGGCCTTTGCGCCCTGGTCCTGGATGGCCGATGCCAGACGGGCCATGCCCGTCACCTGGCCGTTTTCATAGAGACACATGACGTTATCTTCGCCTCTGGAAAGATTATCATCCGTCGCTGTACATTCCACGATGACCATGCTGAGGCCGCCGCTGGCCTGAGCCGAATAAAAGGCCAGGGCATTATCTGTGATATAGCCATTGGAATCCGCGTTCAAAGATCCCATGGGCGCCATGATCAGACGGTTGTCCATCTGCAGGGGGCCCATGCTGGTCTTTTCCAGTAATTTTTTATAGCCGTTCATTTTTACTCCTCACAATTTCACGGTGCAGCCTGTTTATCTGCCCCAGCCATAGGTCTTGCCCGGTGCCTTGTAGTCCGGTCCCAGCATCTTTTCCTTCACAGCGACGCGAAGCTCATCCACATCCCACCAGGGTCCCTTGTCCCCATTGGTGATCATGGCGCCCAGCTCCGGCTGGCTGTAGGCCTGGAAACGGCCGGAGGATTTGATAGAAAAGATGGAACCGTTGATGTCCGCGTCCAGGCAGAGGACGGCGCAGAAGGGTGCAAGATTGACAGGGTCGCCGTGATCCGCTTCCACCACCGCCAGAACCTTAGGATCCGGTGCGTGGCCTGCCGCCGTGATCTTACGGATCAGGGCATTGTATTCCACAGCGTGAGAGGGAGACTCGCCCTGCGGGCAGATGCAGTTGACGGTGATGCCGAAGGCATCCAGCTCCTTGGCGGCGGCCCAGGTCAGGCCCACCATGGAAGCCGTGGAGGCACTGTAGCCGTCGTTGCCGGCCAGACCTACCCAGGCATCACTGGAGACATTGATGATACGTCCGTATTTCTGTTCCTTCATATAGGGAAGGGCAAAGTGCATCAGGGCCACGGCGCCCTTGGCCCGGCTGCCCATGAAAAGATCCCAGTTGGCCTCATCCATCGAGGCGATGTCGCCGATGCCCATGCCGGCGGCGCTGTTGACGATGATATCGATCCTGCCCCAGGTATCCACAGCCGTCTTCACCATCTTTTCCGCGGTCTCCCAGTCGGAGCAGTCGCCGAAAAAGGCCAGGGCCTCGCCGCCCTCAGCTGTGATCGCGTCCGCTGTCACCTGAGCGTCGCCCTTAAGTCTGCAGAACTCTGCCCAGTCTTCTTCCGGCATATCCTCTTTCCGGTACTTCTGAGCACTCTCGCCGTTGGGTTTACGATTATTGGTCACAACCTTCGCGCCAAGCCTTGCCAGACCGATGGCAATGCCCTTGCCGATTCCCTGACCGGAACCTGTGACGATCGCAACTTTTCCTTCAAGACACTTTTCTGACATATTTTTCTCCTCCTTGTATTTTTTCATGTACAATATTTGCTTTAAAATATAGCAGGCTTTTGCCGCACATGTTATAATATATCTGCAAATACTGTCATAATTCTGCATATTCTTTTAAACGGCGGGGCCATGCCGGCTCACGCAAGGGAGAACAAGATGTGGACTGCAAAACAGGAAGAGATCTGCGATATTTTTTATGATACCTACCGGG
>CADAIF010000087.1:7533-10426 GCA_902787905.1 uncultured Lachnospiraceae bacterium | reverse complement strand
CTGAACAATGTTTCCACAGACTGTCTGGAAGCTGCCCAGATCGACGGCGCTACCCCCTGGCAGACCCTGATCAAGGTCAAGATCCCCATGGTCATGCCGTCCATTACCATCTGTACTTTCCTGGCCCTGACCAACGGTTTTAAAATGTTCGACCAGAACCTGTCCCTGACAGGCGGTGAACCGGCCAAGAAAACACAGCTGCTGGCTCTGAATATCTACGACACTTTCTATGCAAGGAGCGGGCCCCAGTGGAAGGGTATCGGCCAGGCAAAGGCCGTTGTCTTCTTCCTGATCGTTGTGGTCATCTCACTTATTCAGCTTAGGGCAACAAGGTCCAGGGAGGTGGAGTCATAATGGAAAAGAATAAGAAGAGAGCAAGTCTTGTCTTTACGGTTGTCTTTGCCGTGATCTGTGTCTTCTGGGTCTACCCGATCATCACCATCCTGATCAACTCCCTGAAGAAGAACAGCATGATCACGACGCAGGATGTCTTCAATCTGCCCACGCCCAGGTCCTTTGTCGGTCTGGCCAATTATGTCGAGGGCGTCACCAGCATGAATTTCCTGCAGTCCTTCTGGTACAGTCTGGTGATCACGGTGATGAGTGTCGTGCTGATCCTGGTCTGCTGTTCCATGGCCGCCTGGTATGTGGTGCGTGTCAAGAGTAAGATCGCGCAGATTTTCTACTATCTGTGTGTCTTCAGTATGGTCATTCCCTTCCAGATGGTCATGTTCACCCTGTCTCAGACAGCTGACAGGCTGAAGCTGAACAATCCCTATAACATCTGTATCATCTATCTGGGATTCGGTGCGGGTCTCGCGGTCTTCATGTTCGTGGGTTTTGTCAAATCTATTCCAATCGAGATCGAGGAAGCGGCCATGATCGACGGCTGCAATCCGATCAAGACCTTCTTCCTGGTCGTGGTGCCGATCCTCAAACCGACGATCATTTCCACGGCTATCCTGGAAGCCATGTGGGTATGGAACGATTACCTTCTGCCCACTCTGGTTCTGGATATCAAGAAGTACAGGACCATTCCCATGGCCATCCAGTATTTCCGCGGCAGCTACGGTACTGTCAACATGGGTGCCATGATGGCCTGCATCATGATCGATGTCATCCCCATCATTGCCCTCTATCTGATCTGTCAGAAGTACATCATCAGTGGTGTGGCGGCAGGTGCTGTCAAGGGTTAAATTTGTTTTAGAAAAGAGTGAGAGTGAATGAGAAGCAGCGGTATTTTACTTCCCATTTTCAGCCTGCCCGGCCGCTACGGTATCGGCACTTTTTCAGATGAAGCTCTGAGGTTTATTGACTTTATGGCCGAGGCAGGGCAGCATTACTGGCAGATCCTGCCTCTTGGCCCCACCGGATATGGTGACTCCCCTTACCAGTCCGTCTCCCTGAAGGCAGGCAACCCTTACCTGATCAGCCTTGAAAAGCTGATCGGGCAGGGCCTGCTGACCGAGGCAGAATGTGACGAGGCTGACCTTGGGGAGGATGATCAGTGCATCGATTACGGGAAGCTCTATAAAAACAGATATGCACTGCTGCGTACAGCCTTTGGCCGCTTTAAGCCTGAAGAGAATGAGGCCTATGCGCTTTTTCTGAAGGAAAACGAGGGCTGGCTTCATGACTATGCCCTCTTTATGGCCATCAAGGATGAAAATGAGGGCAGGCCCCTGTCACGCTGGGACGATGAGCTTCGTCTGAGAAAGGCGGATGCTCTTTCCAAAGCCGAAGCGCGTCTGAAGACGGAGGTCTGTTTCTGGGAGTTTCTCCAGTATCTCTTCTACAGTCAGTGGGATGAGGTGATGGCCTATGCCCATAAGAAGGGGATAGAGATCATCGGTGATATTCCCATCTATGCTTCTGCTGACAGTGTCGAAATGTGGGTGCATCCGGAGCTTTTCCAGCTGGATGATAACAGGCAGATGTCTGCTGTGGCCGGCTGTCCGCCGGATGGCTTTTCCGCCTCCGGCCAGCTGTGGGGCAATCCGCTTTATGACTGGGATTATCATAAAAAGACCGGTTTTTCCTGGTGGATCGACCGGCTGCGTCACATCAGCCGTCTTTATGATGTGGTCCGTATCGACCATTTCAGAGGCTTTGACGAGTATTATTCCATTCCCGCGGAGGCAGCGGATGCCCGGGGCGGGCACTGGGAAAAGGGGCCGGGTCTGGACCTGTTCAGGGCGGCGGCAGATGCGCTCGGAGAGCAGCGGATCATTGCCGAGGACCTGGGTTATGTCACTGATTCTGTGAAAAAACTGGTGAAGGATACCGGTTTTGCCAATATGAAGGTCTTCCAGTTTGCTTTTGATGCCCGGGATACCGGCAACAGTCAGGATTATCTTCCGGACAATTACCCTGCAAACTGTGTGGCCTACACCGGCACCCATGATAATGAGACCATGCGGGGCTGGCTGGATCATATCAGGCCGGAGGAGCTTAACCGTCTGGCGGCCTATCTCAGGCGGCCTGCGGATGACAAAGAAGGGCTTGTGGAGGCGGCAGTGAGCTGTCTTTACAGCAGCCGCGCGGATACGGTGATCATTCCCATGCAGGACCTTCTGGGGCTGGGGAATGAAGCGCGTATCAATCAGCCGTCGCTTTCAGGCGACAACTGGAAGTGGCGCTTGCAATGTGATGCATTATCGGATATGATACTTGCAAGGAAACTTTTCAGAGCTGCCGCGGGCAGCCATCGGTAAAAAAGAGGGGCGGTTATGGCACAGTTAACGATCAAAGATATAGCAAGAATATGTCAGGTGAGCATCAGTACGGTCTCACGGGCCATCAATGATGACCCCACGATCAATCCGGTGACCAGGGAGCGTATTCTGAAAGTGGTCAGGGAGTATCATTATGTTCCCAATAACAGTGCCAGGCA
>CADAIF010000087.1:0-7519 GCA_902787905.1 uncultured Lachnospiraceae bacterium | reverse complement strand
AATCCAACACTATAGCCCTGGTGATCAAGGGTATCCATAATCCCTTCTTCCTGTCCATGCTCCCGGTTTTTGAGGATGAGCTGCAGGAAAAGGG
The DNA here is from genome assembly GCA_902787905.1 of uncultured Lachnospiraceae bacterium. Classification (GTDB taxonomy): domain Bacteria; phylum Bacillota; class Clostridia; order Lachnospirales; family Lachnospiraceae; genus UBA2912. The sequence goes on along the minus strand of CADAIF010000087.1, from coordinate 7,425 downwards.
CTACGAGTTTTTCCTTCACGCTGTGGGCGAGGATCAGGATGAATACCAGGCGGGCGTCCGTCTGGCCAAGGAAAAGCGGCTCAAGGGCATTATCTTCCTGGGCGGCAAGACCTCGGATCCCGAGGCGGCGCTTGGGCAGCTGGATATACCTCATGTCCTCTGCTCGGTGGCCATTGATACCCAGTCCCGGACTGCGGACTGTCCGGCAGTGTCGATCGATGACGAAAAAGAGGCTTTTCGCATGGTGGATTATCTGTGCGGTATGGGGCACCGGAGAATTGCCATCATTACCGGCAAGGCATCGGACAGAACCGTGGGACTTCTGAGGCTGGAAGGCTACAGGCGGGCACTGGCAGCCCACGACATTCCCTTTGATCCCGGTCTGGTCTGTCACATGGAAGAGAATCTGCCGGAGTATTCGGAGGAAAACGGTTATGTGACCGCCGGGAAGCTTTTAAAGTCAGGCAAGGATTTCACGGCCCTGTTTGTGATCTCTGACCGCACGGCCATCGGTGTTTATAAAGCTATCTATGATGCCGGAAAGCGGATCCCGGAGGATTATTCGGTGGCGGGCTTTGACGGTATCTCCATATGCCGTTATATGTACCCGGCCCTGACGACCATGGTCCAGCCTGTGGAAAAAATGGTACGTTCTTCCATCGAACTCCTTATGGCGCAGATCCGAGGAGAGAGGGCAGAGGGACAGCAAATTTATGAAGCAGCCCTTGAAGAGAGGGAATCTGTAAGGAAAGCCTGAGGCATCAGGCTTTTTCCTTTGTTATTTTTTTAATTAATCAACTTTCCCTTGATTATTGAGTAAATATTTATTATAGTAAATTAATAAATTCAATAGTGATGCAAAGAGGAGGATATCACATGAAAAGAAATTTCGCGAAAATCGCGGCAGCAGTGATGGCCGGCGCTATGGCCCTTTCACTGGCAGCCTGCGGTGGCTCATCCAGCAGTTCAGGCAGTTCATCCGCTGAGACCAAGGCAGCAGCTGAGACTGAGGGCGGTTCCGGCGAGGTTTTCAAGATCGGCGGTATCGGACCGACCACAGGCGCTGCAGCCATCTACGGTACAGCATGTAAGAACGCGGCTGAGATCGCTGTTGAGGAGATCAACGCTCTGGGCGGCGTACAGTTCGAACTGAACTTCCAGGATGACGAGCATGATGCCGAGAAGTCTGTCAATGCTTACAATAAGCTGAAAGACTGGGGCATGCAGATCCTTGTCGGTACAACAACCACCACACCCTGTGTTGCTGTTTCCACAGAGAGTAATGCAGACAGAATCTTTGAAATCACACCGTCCGCATCCTCTACGGATGTTATCGGCGGCGTAGCTGACGCTGACGGCAATGTCAACATTCCGCGTAAGGACAATGTTTTCCAGATGTGCTTTACCGATCCCAACCAGGGTATCGCTTCCGCTCAGTACATCAGCGAGAACCAGCTGGGTTCCAAGATCGCTATCATCTACAATAACTCTGATGCCTATTCCACAGGTATCTACAATAAGTTCGTTGCCGAGGCAGCTGACCGCAACCTTGAGATCGTATACACGGGCACATTCACTGATGATAATGCCACAGACTTCTCCGTACAGCTGGGCGATGCTCACAATTCCGGCGCAGATCTGCTTTTCCTGCCGATCTACTACACACCGGCTTCCCAGATCCTTGTTCAGGCAGAGGCCAAGGGTTATGATTTCAAGTACTTCGGCGTTGACGGTATGGACGGTATCCTGACCCTTGAGGGCTTCGATACTTCTCTGGCTGAGGGCGTTATGCTGCTGACACCGTTCGCTGCCGATGCTCAGGATGATCTGACAAAGAACTTTGTTGCCAAGTATCAGGAGAAATTCGGCGCAGATCAGGTTCCGAACCAGTTCGCTGCCGATACTTACGACTGCATCTACGCGATCTACAATGCCATCCAGGCTAAGGGCCTTACACCGGATATGAGCAATGAGGAGCTTTGCTCCGCTCTGATCGAGACATTTACATCTTCTGATTTCAGCTACTCCGGTCTGACAGGTGAAAACATGACCTGGTCCGAGAGCGGTGAGGTCTCCAAGGATCCTAAGGCGAACGTCATCCAGGACGGCGCTTACGTCGGTATGTAATCCTGAAAGACAACTTCTGATCTACGAGTCAAGCGAGGGGCTGCCTTAAAAAGCAGCCCCTTTTTCAGAGTTTTACAAGTTCCTGTGAGTCACGAAAAAAGTATGCCAACACAGGCATTTTCTGATATAATAGTAGAAAACAATCCAAGAGGGAGGTGCGTGATATGAATTTGCTGGCCAATCTGATCAACGGTCTGAGTCTTGGCGCAGTTTATGCTATCATTGCACTTGGCTATACCATGGTCTACGGCATAGCCAAAATGCTTAATTTCGCGCATGGTGATGTCATCATGGTCGGCGGCTATGTCTGCTTCTGTACCATGAGTTATCTCCATATGCCCGCACCGGCAGGCGTTCTTTTCGCCGTTATCGTCTGTACGGTTCTGGGTATCGTGATCGAAAAACTGGCCTACAAGCCGCTGCGTCAGGCGACTTCTCTGGCTGTCCTGATCACCGCTATCGGTGTCAGTTATTTCCTTCAGAACGCGGCCCTGCTGATCTGGAAATCGGATCCCAAGGTCTTTACTTCTGTCGTGAATATTCCGGCCATCCGGCTTTTTGACGGTCAGCTGGTCATCAGCGGCGTGACGGTAGCTACCATTGCTTCATCCGTCATCATCATGATCGCTCTGACGATCTTCACAGGTAAGACGAAGGTTGGTAAGGCCATGCGTGCTGTTTCTGAGGACAAGGGTGCGGCTCAGCTGATGGGTATCAATGTCAACAGCACTATTTCCGTGACCTTTGCCATCGGTTCCGGTCTGGCAGCGATCGCAGGCGTGCTCCTGTGTTCTGCTTATCCGACCCTGATGCCGACCACCGGTTCCATGCCCGGTATCAAGGCCTTCACGGCAGCCGTTTTCGGCGGTATCGGTTCCATCCCCGGCGCTATGCTCGGCGGTCTGCTTCTGGGGGTCATCGAGATCTTTGCCAAGGCTTATATCTCCACCCAGCTCAGTGACGCTATTGTTTTCGCAGTCCTGATCATCGTCCTGCTCATCAAACCGACAGGTCTTCTGGGCAAGGCTATCCATGAGAAAGTCTGAGGTGGCAGGCATGAAGAAAACAATCAGAAAGATCCTTGGCGGCAAGGCAATGACCTACGCCATGGTCATTATCGTTTTTGTCATTATGGAAGCCCTTCTGCACGGCGGCATGATCTCCAGCTCCCTGGCCGGTCAGCTGGTGCCGATCTGTGCTTACATCTGTATGGCTATCGCTCTGAACCTGACGGTCGGTATTCTGGGTGAGCTGAGCCTGGGACATGCCGGTTTCATGAGTGTCGGCGCCTTTACCGGCGTTGTGGTGGTCATTGCCCTGCAGGGCGCGGTCCCCAGCGGCATCGTGAGGTTTATTCTGGCCATCATCATCGGCGGTATCATGGCAGCCCTGACAGGCGTGCTTGTCGGTATCCCGGTACTTCGTCTTCAGGGTGACTATCTGGCCATTGTTACCCTGGCCTTCGGTGAGATCATCAAAAACATCCTCAACAACATCTATCTGGGTGTGGATGGTTCTGGCCTTCATTTCAGCATGAAGGATACGGCTTCCCTGGGGATGCAGGGCGGCACTGTGATCATCAACGGTCCTATGGGTGCTGTAGGTATTCCCAAGCTGTCTACCTTTGTGGCAGGCTTTATCCTGATCCTGATCGTTCTGACCGTGACCCTGAACCTGATCCAGAGCCGCACCGGACGTGCTGTCATGGCTATCCGTGACAATCGTATCGCGGCGGAATCTACAGGTATCGACATCACCCGTTATAAGCTGACAGCTTTCGTTATTTCAGCGGCTCTGGCCGGTATGGCAGGCGCGCTCTACGCCCTGAACTACTCGACCATCGTACCGAAGAAATTTGATTTCAATACTTCTATCCTGATCCTCGTCTTTGTCGTTCTCGGCGGCATCGGCAATATCAGGGGCGGCATCATCGCGGCGGCCGTGCTGACGATCCTGCCGGAGCTTTTAAGGTCTATGAACGATTACCGTATGCTCATTTACGCCATCGTGCTGATCCTTGTCATGCTGGGTACAAATAACCCGCAGCTGAGGCGTATCCTGGGATCCATCTTCGGCAGGAAGCATGCAGAACCTGTGGAAGGAGGCAAGTCGAATGAGTGATAATAATGTCAAAAGCAGAGAGCGCACCAAAATGGTGCCCCTGCCTTCGGACAGTATCGTTCCCGAGAGAGATGTACATAAACGCCCGGTCCTTGAAGCCAAGCATCTGGGGATCGATTTCGGCGGCCTGACAGCGGTTGATGAATTCAATCTGGCCATCGGCCCGACAGAGATCGCGGGTCTCATCGGCCCCAATGGTGCCGGCAAGACCAGGGTGTTCAACCTGCTGACAAAGGTTTACAAGCCCACCAGAGGCACCATCCTTCTGAATGGTGTGGATACGGCCAACATGAATACGGTCCAGGTCAACAAGGCCGGTATTGCCCGTACCTTCCAGAACATCCGTCTTTTCTCGGATCTGACGGTGGAAGATAATGTCAAGATTGGTCTTCATAACCAGATCCGTTACAGTACCGCGGCCGGTATCCTCCGTCTGCCGACTTTCTTTAAGAAAGAAAAAGAGTTCCATGAGAAAGCCATGGACCTTCTGGGCATCTTTGATATGCAGTACATGGCCAATGTCAAAGCAGGCGCGCTGCCTTACGGCGCCCAGAGACGTCTGGAGATCGTCAGGGCCCTGGCTACAAATCCCAGCCTGCTCCTTCTGGATGAGCCGGCTGCCGGTATGAACCCCTCCGAGACAGCGGAGCTGATGGAGAACATCACGAAGATCAGGGATACCTTCCAGATCGCTGTCATGTTGATCGAGCATGATATGAATCTGGTCATGGGTATCTGCGAAGGTATTGCCGTTCTGAACTACGGCAGGATCATCGCCAAAGGAACGCCGTCGGAGATCCAGAATAATCCTGAGGTTATCGAAGCATACCTCGGAAAGCAGAAGGAGGCCTGATGATATGAGTCTGTTATCCGTAGAGGATCTGCATGTCTATTATGGCAGCATTCACGCCATCAAAGGCGTTTCCTTTGAAGTTAATGAAAATGAGATCGTGACCCTGATCGGCGCCAACGGTGCCGGCAAGTCCACGACCCTGAATACCGTCGCCGGTCTGCTGAAGCCGCGGACAGGCACGGTGACCTTCCAGGGCCAGAATATCGTCGGCGTACCTGCCCACAAGATCCTGTCCCACGGTTTGGCCATGTGTCCTGAGGGCCGCCGGGTCTTCACTCAGCTGACGGTGGAAGAGAACCTGGAAATGGGCGGCTATACCCGGACCAATGATGAAGTGCAGGAGACACTGCAGGTCGTCTATGAGCGTTTCCCGCGTCTTAAGGAGCGTTACAAACAGGTGGCCGGCACCCTTTCCGGTGGTGAGCAGCAGATGCTGGCCATGGGCCGTGCCCTGATGTCCCGTCCGAAGCTGCTGATGCTGGATGAGCCTTCCATGGGTCTGGCACCGATCCTTGTCGACCAGATCTTTGAGATCATCAAGACCCTGCATGAGGCAGGAACCACCATTCTGCTGGTTGAGCAGAATGCGCAGATGGCCCTTTCTGTGGCTGACCGTGCCTACGTGCTGGAAACCGGTAAGATCTCCATGACAGGCAACGCAAGAGAACTGCTTGCGGATGAACGTGTCAGGAAGGCCTACCTGGGAGGTTAAAAACGATCAGAGGGTGCCCGATGTAAGGTCGGGCACCTTTTCCATTAGAACGTCAGGAAGGAGGCGGCTTATCTTTGAGGATCCTTAAAAAGGCTTTTTGGGGTCTGCTTTTTGTCGTTTTCTGTCTGGCCGTTTCCTGCGGCAGGCCGGAAAAGGCCGCCGAGACTGAAACTGAGACCGAAGCGGCAGCTGAGAAGGAGACTGTTGTCAGGCTGCAGGACAAAAACGTTTCGGCACAGGCCATACTGTCTGCTGTTGATATACCGGCTTATTCCGGGGAAGTTTCTGTCATGATCGGCGACGGCAGGCCCTTCTTTAAGGCGGAGGACCTGACCACGGAGCCCTACTATGCCTTCAGTCCCCTGGACAGGCTGGGACGGTGCGGCCCGGCCATGGCCCTTCTGGGGCGGGAGACCCTGCCGAAAGAAGAGCGGGGGCCTATTGGCGATATCAGGCCCTCAGGCTGGCAAACCGTCAAGTACGAAGACCTGATCGAGGACAGATATCTCTATAACCGGTGTCATCTGATCGCCTATCAGCTGTGCGGGGTCAATGCGGATCCCCGCAACCTGATCACAGGGACAAGGTACATGAATACGGAGGGGATGCTGCCTCTGGAAAACCGGGTTGCGGATTATATCCGTTACTCGGGTCACCATGTGCTTTACCGGGTAACGCCTGTTTTTGCAGGCGATGACCTGCTGGCCCGGGGCGTGGTTATGGAGGCGCTTTCGGTGGAAGATGAGGGCAAGGGGCTGTCCTTTTGCGTCTTTGCTTACAATATCCAGCCGGGCATCCTGATCAACTATGCGGATGGCAGCAGTCAGGTGGATCCTGAGGCTCAGGCTGCGGAACCTGTCCGGACCATGCCGGTGCCGGAAGAGTCAGAAACCGTTCAGGAAACCGGAGAAAACTTTGCCTATACCTTCATCCTCAATACCAATTCCCGGAAATTCCACAATCCGGAATGTTCCGGTGTGGCTGACATGAAAGAGCATAACAAGAAAGTTTCTCATGAAAGCCCGGAGGAGATCATGAGTCAGGAGTATAAGCCATGTAAGAGATGTCATCCGGAGAATACAAAACCCAGACAGGCGGATAATTCCAATAATACGGAATTGAATTCCGATATCTCGGAAAACCGACAAAGCCAGTAAATATGCACTTTGTCAGATATTATACGTAAAAAATGAATTCCGAAATTGTGAAATTATTATCGGAGAACTGTGCCGGATCAGGCCGGGAATCCCTTGAAAAACAGGGATTCCCGGCCTTTTGTACTTTTTGGCACACATCTTGCTATTTATGTGATCAACAATATTTATTTTGAGGGAGGATGAAAAATGTTAGCAATTCTTGGATTCTTAACTGTCATCATCATGTTGGTGCTGATCATGACCAAAAAAGCATCACCATTGGTCGCACTGATCGCAGTGCCGGTGGTCACCGGTATCATCTCGTGCTTTTTCTTCGTTACTGATCCGGAGGCCGCTCCGGGTGTGATCGACGCAGTGGCGAACTTTAAAGCCCTTGGCGGTTTCATCACCGGCAAGAGCGGTATCGGCTCTGTTGCCGCTACCGGCGTCATGTTTATCTTTTCCATCCTGTTCTT
>CADAIF010000086.1 GCA_902787905.1 uncultured Lachnospiraceae bacterium | reverse complement strand
TTTTACCGTTTTTGGGGGCGGCCAGGCTGCGAAGCAGCTATGGCACCCCACAGTCCTGACGGACACTTATTTTTTTTATTTTCGGAGGAGTTCAATGGCAGCATATACGCCTATGATGCAGCAATATCTGGCGACCAAAGAGCAGTATAAGGACTGCATTCTTTTTTACCGCCTGGGCGATTTTTATGAGATGTTCTTTGAGGATGCCAAAACCGTATCCCGGGAACTGGAGCTGACCCTGACCGGCAAGGACTGCGGACAGCCCGAAAGAGCACCCATGTGCGGCATTCCATACCATGCTGTGGAGGGCTATTTAAACCGCCTTGTCTCCAAAGGCTATAAGGTGGCCATCTGCGAACAGCTTGAGGATCCCAAACAGGCCAAAGGTCTGGTCAAAAGAGACGTGATCCGTATTGTGACCCCGGGCACCAACTTAAGCCAGCAGGCGCTGGACGAATCCCGCAATAATTATCTCATGTGCCTCGTCTACCTGTCCGGCGTTTTCGGCATGGCCATCACCGACATTTCCACCGGTGATTTCTATACTACAGAAGTCAGCTCGGAAAAGTCGCTTTTTGACGAAATCAATCGCTTCTCCCCTGCGGAGATCATCGTCAATGACACCTTTGCCATGAGCGGGGTGGATCTGACCCCCTTTAAGGACCGGCTGGGCACGGTCATCTCCACACTGGATGCCTGGTATATAGACGAATCCATCAGTATTCCCAGACTCCTGGAGCATTTTCATCTGGCTTCCCTGTCAGGGCTCGGTCTGGCCGACCTGCCCTGTGCCTGCGCGGCCAGCGGGGCAGTTTTGCTTTATCTTTACGAGACCCAGAAAAACGACCTGTCCAATCTGACCCACATCACTCCCTTCAGAAGCGGCGGCTTCATGATGATCGACAGTGCCACAAGGCGTAATCTCGAGCTGACAGAAACGCTTCGTGAAAAGCAGAAGAAGGGATCTCTGCTCTGGGTGCTGGACAAAACAAAAACAGCCATGGGCGCCCGTCAGCTGAGGAGCTGGATCGAGCAGCCTCTGATCGAGAAAAAGCCCATCATCGAGCGGCAGGACGCCATCGAAGCCTTGTTGGGCGACATGATCACCCGGGAGGAGCTGAGGGAATATCTCTCCGCGGTCTATGACCTTGAAAGACTGATCACCCGGATCAGCTATCACACAGCCAATCCCAGGGACCTGATCGCCTTTAAGACCTCTTTGTCCATGCTGCCCCATATCCGGACCCTTTTAAAGCCCTTCTCCGCCGGCCTGATCCAGTCCCTCATTGAGCAGCTGGATCCCTTAGAGGACCTTTGCAGCCTGGTGGAGGCCGCGATCATCGACGATCCGCCCCTCCTGATCAGAGAAGGCGGGATCATCAAGGATCATTACAATGAAGATGTGGACCGGTTCAGAAAGGCCCAGACCGAGGGCAAGTCCTGGCTCTCCGAGCTTGAAAACGCGGAGAGAGAGCATACCGGCATCAAAAACCTGAGGATCCGCTACAACAAGGTCTTCGGTTATTATCTGGAGGTCACCAATTCCTTCAAGGATCTGGTCCCCGCTGACTGGACCCGCAAGCAGACCCTGGCCAATGCCGAGCGTTACATTACCCCAAGACTGAAGGAGCTGGAGGATATGATCCTCGGGGCGGAAGATAAGCTGTCCGCCCTGGAATATGATCTTTTCTGCGAGGTCAGAGATAAGATCGCCGGTCAGGTGGTCCGTATCCAGCGTACCGCCCGGGCCGTGGCCGTCATCGACGTGCTGGTCTCTCTGGCTCAGGCTGCCTCCCAGAACAACTATGTGCGCCCCTCCATCAATACCCGGGGCATCATCGATATCAAGGCCGGCCGTCATCCCGTGGTGGAAAAGATGACCGGCAGCCAGATGTTCATCGACAACGATACCTATCTGGATAATAAGAGACACCGCGTCTCCATCATCACCGGCCCCAACATGGCCGGCAAATCCACCTACATGCGGCAGACGGCCCTCATCGTCCTTATGGCCCAGATCGGCAGCTTTGTCCCTGCCAGAGAGGCCGGTATCGGCATTGTGGACCGCATCTTCACCCGTGTCGGCGCCTCGGATGACCTGGCCAGCGGCCAGAGTACCTTCATGGTGGAAATGACGGAGGTGGCCAATATCCTGAGAAACGCCACCTCAAAGAGCCTGCTGATCCTGGATGAGATCGGCAGAGGCACCAGTACCTTCGACGGTCTGAGCATCGCATGGGCTGTGGTGGAACATATCAGCAATCCAAAGCTTTTAGGCGCCAAGACCCTTTTTGCCACCCACTACCATGAACTGACGGAACTGGAGGGCAAGCTGGACAGCGTCAACAACTACTGCATCGCCGTCAGAGAGCAGGGAGACGACATCATCTTCCTCAGAAAGATCATCCCCGGCGGTGCCGACAAAAGCTACGGTATTCAGGTCGCCCGACTGGCCGGCGTGCCGGAGACTGTCATCGACCGGGCAAAGGAGATCGCAGAGATGCTTTCCCAGTCAGATATCAATCAGAAGGCCCGGGCCATCGATGTCAGGAAAAGCAGAGCCAAGGCCGCCCCGCAGCCTGCGGCATCTGACACGGACAAGCAGCTCAGCCTGTTTGATTTTTACCCTGAAGAACACCCGGTCCTGAAGGAGATCCGCCAGATGGATCTGGGCAACATGACCCCGCTGCAGGCACTGACAACTCTGGACGCCTTCCAGCGGTCACTGAAAAAAGACGATCCGTCTTAAATCATAAGTAAAGGAGGCATGGCCGTGGGCACCATTAATCTGCTGGATTCCGATACTATCAATAAGATCGCCGCCGGTGAAGTGGTGGAAAGGCCGGCTTCTGTCGTGAAGGAGCTGGTGGAGAACGCCATCGACGCCAAAGCCACCGCCATAACGGTTGAGATCGCTGACGGCGGCATCGGCATGATCCGTGTGACAGATAACGGCAGCGGTATCCTGAAGGAGGATATCGAACCGGCCTTCAAACGTCACGCCACCAGTAAGATCGGGTCCGTGATGGACCTGCTTTCCATCGGGTCTCTGGGCTTCAGGGGCGAGGCCCTGTCCAGCATCGCCGCCGTCAGTCAGGTGGAGATGATCACCAAGACCCGTCGGGAGATCACCGGCTGGCGTTTTCTCTGTGACGGCGGAGAGACGCGTTCTCTGGAAGCCATCGGCTGTCCGGAGGGCACCACCATCATTGTCCGTCAGCTTTTTTACAACACCCCTGTCCGCCGCAAATTCCTGAAGACGGCCCAGACAGAGGCCGGTTATGTCATTGACCTGATCAATAAGCTGGCCATGTCCCATCCGGAGATTTCCTTCAAGCTGGTCAGCAGCCATCAGAACCGGCTGCATACCTCCGGCAATACCAATCTGAAGGATATCATCTATCAGGTTTACGGCCGTGATGTGACCATGCAGCTGATGCCCATCAGGGCGGAGAGCGACCTGATGACCATCACCGGTTTTCTTGGCAAGCCCTCCCTGTCCAGGGGAACCAGGGCCTGGGAGAACTACTTCATCAACGGCAGATATATCAAGAGTGCCATCATTACTTCAGCGATCGAGGATGCTTATAAGACCTTTGTCATGATCCATAAATATCCCTTCACGGCCCTGCATATCAGCATCGATCCCGCTTATATCGATGTCAATGTGCATCCCCGCAAGATGGATATCCGCTTCAGCAGAAATGAAGAGGTCTACCAGTATGTGTTCAGCAGTTTAAGAAACGTTCTGGAAGGGCGGGACCTGATCCCGGAAACCACGCTGACTGAAGAAAAGAAGGATGACAGCCTTGCAAAGGCGGCCATTCCCGAGCCCTTTGAAAAGCACAGGATCAGCCATGAACCTGCAAGCGGGACATCCTTTCTCCATGACGCCGGTAGCGCCTATCTTCAGGAAAACAGCAGTATTAAAAACAACGCCGGCCATATGGAAAACACCGGCAGCACCGAAGAAAGCGGCAGCAACTTTGATAATAATGGAAAAGGCTTTGAAAGACAGCCGGGACAGGCGGTCATAAACCAGGCTGCCTCCGAAAAGTCAGAGCCTTTGCCCCGCCTCAGTCAGGTGAAGCAGGAGACAATGGAGGACGACCGTTTCCTGGGCAAGGCCGCAAGACCAAAGCACCGCCTGATCGGCCAGGTCTTTGCCACCTACTGGCTGATCGAATATGAAAACAAACTCTTTATCATCGATCAGCACGCGGCCCACGAGAAGGTCCTCTATGAGCGCTTCTCCAAAGCCTTCAATGAACAGCAGCTCCACTGTCAGCAGCTGTCTCCCCCGGCTGTGGTCAATCTGACACCGGCGGAAGAGGATATGTTCCGCATGTATACGGATTATTTCCGGGAACTCTGCTTCGAGGTCGAACCCTTCGGAGGCAATGCCTACGCCATCTACGGGGTTCCCCTGCAGCTCTTTGGCATGGACGCCGGCGATATCTTTATCGAGATCCTGGACAGTCTGACCCCGGAAAAGAAGAGTACCGAAGGCTCCGCCATCACCTACCACATCGCCACCATGGCCTGCAAGGCCGCCGTCAAGGGCAATCAGACCTTAAGCTATCAGGAGGCTGACGCCCTGATCTCGGAGATGCTGGAGGCAGATAATCCCTATTCCTGTCCCCATGGCCGTCCCACCGTCATCTCCATCTCCAAATATGAGATGGAAAAGAAGTTCGGCCGCATACAGTCCTGAAGGAGGATCCCGTGAAAGAACCTCTGATCATTATTGCCGGACCGACTGCGTCCGGCAAAACCGCCTTATCCATCCGTCTGGCCAAAGCTTACGACGGCGAAATCATCTCTGCCGATTCCATGCAGGTCTACAAGGGGATGGATATCGGCACGGCCAAGATCAGGCCTGAAGAAATGCAGGGCGTGCCCCACCATCTGATCGACGTGCTGGAACCGGAAGTGCCCTTTAACGTGGTCACTTTCCAGCAGATGGCAAAGGAAGCCATTCGGAAGATCAGGCAGGCAGGGCATCTGCCCATTATTGTCGGCGGCACCGGTTTTTATATCCAGGCCGTCCTTTATGACATCGATTTTACGAAAAACGATGAAGATACATCCTTCAGGGAAGCGCTGGAGAAGCAGGCCGAAAGCGAGGAGGGACGGAAGGCCCTTTATGAGATGCTTGCCGCTGTCGATCCCGATTCCGCCAAGGCCATTCACCCCAATAATATCAAAAGGGTCATCCGGGCCATTGAGTTCAACCGGCAGACCGGCCAGACCATGTCTTCCCACAATGCTGCCCAGCAGCAGCGGGAGAGTGCCTACAATTCGGCCTTCTTTGTCCTGGACTGGCCCAGGCAGACCCTCTACAGCCGTATCGAAAAAAGGGTGGACCTGATGATAAAGGCCGGCCTTCCTGAAGAGGTAAAGGGGCTGAAGGACCGCGGCTTATGCGCGGACCACATCTCCATGCAGGGCCTTGGCTATAAGGAAATGCTGGAATATCTGGACGGGCAGATCAGCCTGGCGGAAGCCGCCGATAAGATCAGGCTGGGGACCCGGCACTTTGCCAAACGCCAGCTGACCTGGTTCCGCCGTGAGCGGGATGTGATCTGGCTGCCCTGTGACGAGAATACAGGGGAAGATGCGCTCATGGACATGGTCAGTGTCCATCTGAAAGCAAAAAATATCATTTAATATAGAGGAGTTTATACACCTATGATCAGCAATGACAATCTGAAAGAAATCTATAGATCCATGCATCTGGACAGTGCCGTTTCCGACTACTGCCTGGAGATCGAGGAAGGGCTGAAAAGCCGTTTCGAGGAGATCGACAGGGTGGCGGAATACAATCAGATGAAGGTGCTGGCCGCCATGCAGAAGGAAAAGGTCAGCGAAGGCTGCTTTTATGAATCCACCGGCTACGGCTACAACGACGAGGGCAGAGATACTCTGGAGCGGGTCTATGCCTCCGTTTTTCATACTGAGGATGCCCTGGTCCGTTCCCAGATCACCTGCGGCACCCACGCCCTGACCATTGCCCTTTCCGGCAATCTGAGGCCCGGAGACGAGCTCCTTTCCCCCGTCGGCAAGCCCTACGATACCCTGGAGGGTGTGATCGGGATCCGGCCGGAGACCGGGTCTCTGGCAGAATACGGGGTCAGCTACCGGCAGGTAGAGCTGAAGGCGGACGGCAGCTTCGACTATCCGGCCATCAGGGCAGCTATCAATGAAAAGACGAAGGTGATCACTATCCAGAGGTCCAAGGGCTACCTGCCCAGGCCCACCTTTTCCGTCAGCCAGATCGGCGAGCTGATCGCCTTCTGCAAGAGCGTCAAACCGGACGTGATCTGCATGGTTGACAACTGCTACGGCGAATTTGTCGAAACCATAGAGCCCACGGATGTCGGGGCAGATATGTGCGTCGGGTCCCTGATCAAGAATCCCGGCGGCGGTCTGGCCCCCATCGGCGGCTATATCGTCGGCCGCGCGGACTGTATCGAGAGAGCCGCCTGCAGGCTGACAGCCCCGGGCCTTGGCAAGGAGCTGGGGGCCAGCCTCGGCGTCAACCGCAGCTTTTTCCAGGGACTTTTCCTGTCGCCCACTGTGACGGCCAGCGCCCTGAAATCCGCCATCTTCGCGGCCAACATCTACGAGTCACTGGGCTTTAAATGTGTGCCTGACAAGGATGAGTCCAGACATGATATCATCCAGGCCGTCATCCTGGGCAGCGCAGAAGGCGTCATCGCTTTCTGCAAGGGCATCCAGGCCGCAGCCCCGGTAGACAGCTATGTCACACCTGAGCCCTGGGCCATGCCCGGCTATGACTGTGATGTCATTATGGCCGCAGGCGCCTTTGTGTCCGGGTCCTCCATCGAGCTGAGCGCCGACGGTCCCGTAAAGCCCCCCTATGCGGTCTATTTCCAGGGCGGCCTCACCTGGCCCCACGGCAAATTCGGCATCATGATGTCCCTGCAGAAGATGTGGGAGAAGGGTCTTGTGACTCTTTGAATCATATTCCCGTCTATACAAGAAAATTCTTTTGTGGTATGATGGCATTAGTGTGACTTTTTCAGATCTCCGATGGCTTTGAGCTGAAAGGAGTCATTCTATGAGAACAGAAAACCACATGACAATGAAACAGCTGCCTGACGGCGATCAGCCATTTAAAAAATGCGAACGCCTCGGGCCTTCTGTGCTGTCTGACGCGGAACTCATCTCCATCCTGCTGCATTCGGGCACCCAGGAAGCCAAGGCGATCGATGTCGCCTTCTCTCTCCTGAACATGGACAGCCGCCAGCAGGGGCTGGAAGGCCTGCTTCGCGGCGATATGAAGGACTTTCGCAGGATCAAAGGCGTCGGAAAGATCAAGTCCATCCAGCTGGCCGCCGTGTGCGAACTGGCGAGACGCCTCTCAAGAGTCCGCTTCAGCGAACGGCCGGAAATGAACACCCCCTCCCTGGTGGCGGATTACTTCATGTCTTCCATGAGTCAGCTCCGTCAGGAGGAGCTGCATGTGATGATGCTGGATAATCATTGTCATCTGATCTGTGAAAAACTGCTGACCGTGGGCACTGTCAACGTCTCACTGATC
>CADAIF010000085.1 GCA_902787905.1 uncultured Lachnospiraceae bacterium | reverse complement strand
GAGAAGGCCAGCGGCCGTAAGGTGATCATGGTGGGCGACGGTATCAACGATTCCCCGGCCCTTTCGGCTTCGGATGTGGGTATCGCCATCAGCGACGGGGCGGAGATCGCCCGGGAGATCGCCGATATCACCATTGCGGCGGATGACCTGATGTGCCTGGTGACATTAAAGCAGCTGGCCAATGCGCTGATGAAGCGCATTCACGGCAACTACCGTTTCATCGTGGGCTTCAATGCCAGCCTGATCGCCCTGGGCGTGGGCGGCATCCTGCAGCCGACGACCTCGGCCCTCATGCACAACGCGTCAACTCTGGCCATCGGCCTGAAAAACATGAAAAACCTCCTGTAAGGGAGCAGACAAACAAAAAAGAACTTCGCAGGAAACGTTTTTTACCGTTTCTGCGAAGTCCTTTTTATTTTTCGGCCGGGTTTCTTTAGCCTGAAGCTTACTCCATGTATTCCTTATCGAAATCATTCAGGGGCAGGACTGCATTCAGGACAATACCGGCGATGGAGGCGATAGCCAGGCCGGACAGGCTGACGGAGGTGCCCAGGATGCTGAAATTGATACCGCCGGCTTCACTGAAGTTGAAGCCCAGGGCGCATACCAGGATGATAGCCGCGATGATCAGGTTGCGGCTCTTGGCGAAATCCACCTGATTTTCCACAAGGTTTCTGACACCGATGGCGGAGATCATACCGTAGAGGATCAGAGAAGCGCCGCCGATGATACCTGCCGGAATGGACCGGATGACCTCGGCGAAGGCCGGGAAGAAGGACAGGATGATGGCGAAGCCGGCTGCCAGGCGGATGACCAGCGGGTCAAAGACTCTGCTCAGGGCCAGAACACCGGTGTTCTCACCGTATGTGGTGTTGGCCGGGCCGCCGAGGAGGGCTGCCATCATGGTGGCCAGACCATCACCCAGAAGGGTACGGTGCAGGCCGGGATCCTCAATGTAATTGCGCTCTGTTGTCGCGCCGATGGCGGAGATATCACCGATATGCTCCATCATGGTGGCCAGGGCGATAGGCGCGATGGTCAGGATGGCGCTGATATCAAATTTAGCGAAAGCGGAGGGATTCAGGGGAACAGCCACGATACCGGAGGTTCCCTGTCCTAAGGTGGAGATAACACCGGAAAAATCAACCTGGCCGGTGACAAGGGCCACAACGTAGGAGATCAGGATACCCATCATGATCGGGATGATACGGATCATACCCTTGCCCCAGATGTTGCATACGACGATGACAGCGATGGTAATGACTGCCAGCATCCAGTTCTGAGAACAGTTGCCGATAGCGCTGGGGGCCAGGATCAGGCCGATGGCGATGATAATGGGACCGGTGACGACCGGCGGGAAGAAACGCATGATGCGTCTGACGCCGAAGGCCTTGATGAGGAGGCTGACGACCACGTAAAGACATCCGGCCACAAAGACGCCGCCGCAGGCGTAGGGAAGCATTTCCGTGTTAGGCTGACCGTCGATCATAGGCGCCACAGCGGCATAACCGCCGAGGAAGGCAAATGATGAACCGAGGAAGGCCGGAACCTTTCTTTTCGTCAGGAAATGGAAGAGCAGTGTGCCGAGACCTGCCATCAGCAGTGTGGTAGAGACATTGAGACCTGTCAGCAGCGGGACCAGCACCGTGGCGCCGAACATGGCGAAGGTGTGCTGAAGACCCAGCAGCAGCATTTTAGGTACGCCCAGCTCACGCGCATTGTAGATCGCGTCGGGCTGATTGTAAATTTTCCCCATAGGATCCTCCTTAATTAAATGATTAAATTTTCTTTCCAATAGATTTTAACCGCATTCAGATAATAATTCAAGGGGCAATATGGCTACTTGCAAGAATCGTGAAAAAAAAGTATAGTAGTAACAGGAAATTGAGAAATGAGAAAGGAAGGCCTATGGCAAGACTATTTAACCGGAAGGGCGGCAGGCACGCCTATGTGGATGATTATAAAATGGATGAAAGCGGCAGCTATACCTGGCAGGGAGACCGCTGGCAGTTTGCCGTCCCGGAGCAGAGGACGCCCCTCATCCGGCTGATGTGGATCTGTCATCTCCTGGCCGCGGCGGTCATGATCGGCGCCGGCTGCATTCCTGCACCGGGCGTGGACCATGTGCCCTATATCCAGCAGCATGTTCCCGGCCTGGCGGCTCTCTTCGGAGAAGGATTCCATGCGCGGGCATGTGTATGACAGCAGCGTCCCCAAATTTCCCTTCAGAGCCGGCCTGGCAGGCATCTGTGCCCTGCTCGCAGCGGCCGGAGAAGTCCTTTATCTGGTCCGGGCAGGCGCGGAGGGCAGGATGGCTTTCGCATGCCTTTTCATTCTGATGGAAGTGGCCGGCGGCCTCATGATGCTGGCCTTCAGGAAGAAGATTATGGACACTGTCTTCGAAAAGACAGGCCATCATTGAATTTACAGACCGCAGGATCTGTGATAAAATAGGGTCAGTCAATATGGAATATGAAAGAGGAGCATAGTATGTATAATTATCAGGGAAATCCCAACATTACTGTCTTTGATCATCCGCTGCTTAAACACAAGATCACCTTGATGCGCAACAAAAACACCGGCACCAACGAGTTTCGCCAAATGGTAGAGGAGATCGCCATGCTGATGGGTTTTGAGGCCTTAAAGGATCTCCCGCTGGAGGATATCGAGGTGGAAACCCCCATCGAAACCTGTATGTCCCCGGTGATCGCCGGTAAAAAACTGGTGATCGTTCCTATCCTCAGGGCAGGCCTGGGTATGGTCGGCGGCATGCTTCGTCTGGTTCCCACAGCCAAGGTTGGTCATATCGGCCTTTACAGGGATCCCGAAACCCATGAGCCTCACGAGTACTACTGCAAGCTGCCGTCTTATATTGATGAGCGTCTGATCGTCGTCACGGATCCCATGCTGGCGACCGGCGGTTCCGGCGTCGCTGCCGTGAATTTCATCAAGGAGCATGGCGGAAAGCATATCAAGTTCCTTTCCATCATCGCGGCGCCCGAAGGTATCGAGACTCTGGCCGCGGCGCATCCGGACATCGAAATCTACTGTGCGCAGGTTGACCGTGAACTGAACAGTCACGCTTACATCTGCCCGGGTCTCGGCGATGCCGGCGACAGGATTTTCGGTACAAAATAATATAAAAACCTGCCTCCGGCCATCAGAGGCAGGTTTTTATGGCATAGAAAGCTGCTTTTCATCCGCTGAGCGCCACTTATTCTGTCACGATTTTCATTGCAGAAGCGTTTATAAATCAGAGGCCTTAAGCGCCGGCAGGATTTGGAAAAGGAGATCGGAAAAAGAATGAATTTGATCAAAGTGGGAATAGCGGATGATAATGAAAAAGTCCGGGAGGATCTGGTCGCGCTGCTGAAAACGGATCATCTGATCGAAATCGCGGGCACAGCGTCCAATGGTTTTGAGGCTGTTTCGCTGATCCGGGGAAGCAGCCCCGACATCATGCTTCTGGACCTGATCATGCCCAAAATGGACGGTCTGGATGTCATGCAAATGGTCCAGCAGGATGTGTCGATCAGGAAAAAGCCAGCCTTTATCGTCATCTCCGCTGTGGGTCAGGAACGAATCACGGAGCAGGCTTTTGCCCTTGGCGCCCTTTATTATATGATGAAGCCCTATGACGGCAGGCAGATCATCAAACGGATCCATCAGGTGATCGGGGGCCGGCCAACCAGGGAGCGGTCAGGTCTGGGTCTGGACTCCCGGGTGAGCAGTGCCGCCGCCGACAGCAGCAGGGGCCTTGAGGAAACGGTGACCTATATGCTTCATGAGACCGGTGTGCCGGCCCATATTAAGGGCTACCAGTACCTGAGGGACGCCATCATCATGGTGGTGGAAACACCGGAAATGATCAATTCCATTACCAAGCTGCTTTACCCCACCATCGCGAAAATGAACCATACAACGGCCAGCCGGGTGGAAAGGGCCATGCGCCACGCCATTGAGGTGGCCTGCAGCCGGGGCAACGCCAGTGTCATGGACCATCTTTTCGGCTATACCGTCAAGGCGGGGAAAAACAAGCCGACCAACGGGGAGTTTGTCGCTCTTCTGGCGGACAAGGTACGTCTGGAAAACAGCCGCAAAAATCATTGAGAGAAATCATCCGGCAGCGTTTTTTCTCCTTTAAAAAAGCCCCATATTATTGTATAATAATACTGTAATACGCATGTGCCGGACCGCATGGGCATTGGGCTGCGGCGGCCTGTACCGGCATGTATCAGCAAGGAGGTACCAGTATGGCCAAAAAAGTCATTTTTGCAGCTTCGGAAGCTGTTCCTTTTATTAAGACCGGCGGTCTTGCGGACGTTGTCGGCAGTCTGCCCAAAGCCTTTGACAAGGAAAAATATGACGTACGCGTGATCCTTCCCAAATACAGGATCATTCCGGAACGCTACCAGTCCCAAATGGAATACGTCATGAACTTTTATATAGAGCTGGCCGGGAAATGGGTCTATGTGGGCGTTTTCCAAATGCAGCTCGACGGTATTACCTTCTATTTCATCGACAATGAGTATTACTTCTCAGGCGACCGGATCTATGAGGACGGTCTCTGGGATCTTGAAAAGTTCGCCTACTTCAGCAAGGCCTGTCTGAATACCTTATCTGCCATTGATTTCAAGGCCGATATCATCCACTGCCATGACTGGCAGACCGGTCTGATCCCGGTTTATCTGAAGAATGAATACTGGAATCCCAATAATTACGGTGATTTTTATCAGAATATGAAGACCGTGATCACCATCCATAATCTCAAGTTCCAGGGCCGCTGGAATATTGATGATATGATGCGTATCACAGGTCTGGGCGCTTACCTTTTCACCTCTGATAAGCTGGAGTCTTATCAGGCGGGCAATTATCTGAAGGGCGGCCTGGTCTATGCGGACTGGATCACCACGGTCAGCAGTGTCTACGCGGATGAGATCAAGTATCCCTTCTACGGTGAAGGTCTGGACGGCCTCATACGGGCCCGTGCCAATAACCTGACCGGTATCGTCAACGGTATTGATTATGATGAGTGGGATCCGGAGAAGGACCCGATGCTTATTCAGAATTACGGGATCGGCAATTTCGCTGAGGAGAAGGTTAAGAATAAGACTGCGCTTCAGGAGGAGCTGGGTCTGACTGTGGACGGTGACCGTTTCATGATCGGCCTGATCTCCAGACTGACGGACCAGAAGGGTATGGACCTGATCGACTGTGTCATTGAGCAGATCTGCAGTGAGGATGTGCAGCTGGTTGTCTTAGGTACCGGTGAGGCCAGGTATGAGAATCTGTTCCGTTACTATGAATGGAAATATCATGACAGGGTCTCTGCCAACATTATGTATGACAATACCAGGTCCCACAGGATCTATGCGGCCTGTGACGCTTTCCTGATGCCGTCTCTGTTTGAACCCTGTGGTCTCAGTCAGCTGATGAGTCTGCGTTACGGCACCCTGCCCATCGTCAGGGAGACCGGCGGCCTCAAGGAAACCGTGGAACCCTATAATGAATATGAGAATACGGGCACAGGTTTCTCCTTTGCCAATTATAATGCCCATGATATGCTGCATACCATCGAGTATGCCAAGGGCATCTATTATAACAGAAAAAAGGACTGGAACGGCATCGTTAAAAGAGCCATGGCATCCGATTTCTCCTGGGCTGCTTCCGCCCGTAAATACGAGGCGCTTTACGAGCAGCTGTAAACCTTTTTTAAAAGCAAAAGGCCGGCGAACTTAAAGGTTCGCCGGTCATTTTATTTACGGATCATCAGGTTCTGGATCAGGAAGCTGTAGACGCTCTGGTGGTTTTTCTTCCAGTTGTCACAGATGGTTACGGCCTGGGCTTCGTCGGTGACGGTCAGGGTGACTCCGGCCAGAAGCTCCTTCTTTTCCCGGATCTCGCAGCGGACGATATAGCAGTCCTTGTGGTCCTCGTAATAATCTGCCGTGACCTCGTTCTCGTTGCGCAGATGGTAGCGCTGGTCCAGGAAGAACTGGTCGATCTCCCGGCGGATCTCCTCCGGGATCCTGTGGCCGAAGTAGGAGAGGGTCTCCTCGCCGGCCGCGGTCAGTGTATAATAGGAATTGTTGTAGATCTGCTCGGTGCGGATCAGTTCCGTTTCGGACAGGTCGCTGATCGCCTGCTGCAGGCTGAAATAGTTCGTGTAGCTCCTGCCCAGTATGAATTCCGAGATCTGGGAGTTGGTCAGGGCAAAATCCACCTTTCCCAGCATGTACAGGACCATCAGCTTGTACAGTGTCAATGCGTCGCTATCCATGTTATGTTTCCCCTTTATATGTTTTTCCCTGCCACGCGTCGCGCAGCTTCATTTCGTGATGCAGATGGTTCAGGACTCTTTTTTTGTCCAGACTCCATAAAGGCGCTGCCAGAAGGTCTCTGGGGCCGTCCCCGGTGATCCGGTGGATGACCATTTCCTGGGGCAGGGCCATGATGCAGTCGATCAGGATATCCGTGTAGGCCTCCAGGGTCATGGCCTGACAGCGGCCCTGAAGATAGTCCCTGTAAAGGTCGGTGCCCTTCAGGATATGCAATAGCTGCAGCTTGATGCCGGAGACGGGCTGCCCTGCCAGATATTCTGCAGTGGCCAGCATATCTGCCGGGCTTTCTTCGGGCAGGCCCAGGATCATATGGACAATGGTCTCCAGATGCCGGTCCGTCAGATCAGTTACAGCCTTTTCAAAGACCCGCAGCGGGTAGCCCCTGCGGATGCGGGCGGCGGTCTTTTCATGTATGGTCTGCAGACCGAGCTCTACCCAGACGGGTTTCCGTTCCGAAAGCTCCGCCAGGAGGTCTAAAACATCCTCCCCCAGGCAGTCGGGCCGGGTGGCAATTGCCAGGGCGACGACCCTGGGGTGGGAGAGGGCTTCCTCATAAAGAGACCGCAGACGTTCTGCCGGCCCGTAGGTGCCGGTGAAGGCCTGAAAGTAGGCGATGCAGCGGTTGTCGTGAGGCTTGCCGGATAAAAAGGCAAAGCCCTGGTCGATCTGGTCATGAATGGAGAGGCTGCGGCTTGCCGCAAAGTCCCCGGACCCGCCGGCGCTGCAGAAGGTACAGCCGCCATAGCCCAGAGTTCCGTCCCTGTTGGGGCAGCTAAAGCCCCCGTCCAGAGCGACCCGGTAGACCTTGCCGCCGAAGCGGTGCTTCATTTCCCAGTCTGCGGAATGATAGCGCTTATCCGCCCACATGCGCCTCTCTGCCATTCAAAGCTACCTCCCTGAAGTCACTTATACCCATGATAGCACAGGGCAAAAATGAATGCAAACGAAAAGAGAGGAAAGGCCGGTGAGGTCTTTCCTCTCTGTTTCGATACCCTGACGGGCAATGACTGATCTTATACCACGCCCTGAGCGATCATGGCGTCCGCAACCTTGACGAAGCCTGCGATGTTGGCGCCGGTGACATAATCATTTTCAGCACCGTACTTCCTGGCAGTCTCATCAATGTTCTTGAAGATATTGACCATGATGTCCTTGAGCTTGGCGTCGACTTCCTCGAAGCTCCAGCCGTAACGCATACTGTTCTGGCTCATTTCCAGACCGGAGGTGGCTACGCCGCCTGCATTGGCTGCCTTGCCGGGAACGTAGAAGACGCCGTTTGCCTGCAGGTACTCGATGGCATCCGGGGATGTGGGCATGTTAGCGCCTTCGGCATAGTATTTGCCGCCGCCGGCCACAAACTGCCTGACATCCTCAAGAAGCACTTCGTTCTGGGTAGCGCAGGGAAGACCGATGTCGCCCTTGATGGTCCATACGCCCTTGCCGGTACGCTCTTTGAAGTTGACATCGTGGTACTCAGCGTTCGGACGATAGTCTGTGTATGTGGAGAGACGGGCTCTCTTGACTTCCTTGATCTCCTTAAGGGCTGCAAGGTCGATGCCGTCCGGATCGTAAACCCAGCCGTTCTTGTCGGAGCAGGTGACAGGCCTGGCACCCATCTGGTAAGCCTTCTCGATCGCGTAGATGGCAACGTTGCCGGAACCGGAAACGATGCAGGTCTTGCCTTCCATGGTGTCGCCCTTGGATTTTACAAGTGCCTCGGTCAGATAGAGGAGACCGTAGCCTGTAGCCTCGGTTCTGGCAAGAGAACCGCCGTAGGTCAGACCCTTACCGGTAAGTACGCCCTCATAGACGTCTCTGATCCTCTTGTACTGGCCGAACATGAAACCGATCTCACGGCCGCCGACACCCTGGTCGCCTGCCGGTACATCTGTATCCGCACCGATATGTCTGTAGAGCTCTGTCATGAAGCTCTGGCAGAAAGCCATGATCTCTCTGTCGGATTTGCCCTTCGCGTCGAAATCAGAGCCGCCCTTGCCGCCGCCCATGGGCAGGCCGGTCAGGGAGTTCTTGAAAATCTGCTCAAAACCGAGGAATTTGATGATACTCAGATTGACGTTTTCCTGGAAACGGAGACCGCCCTTGTAAGGTCCGATCGCGCTGTTGAACTGTACGCGGAAACCTCTGTTGACCTGGACCTTGCCATTGTCGTCGACCCACGGAACGCGGAAAATGATAACGCGCTCGGGCTCCACAATGCGCTCAAGGATAGATGCGTTCTGATACTTGGGATCATTGTCAACAACGTGGCTGAGGGATCTTAAAACTTCGGTAACTGCCTGAATGAACTCCGGCTGGTCAGCGTTTTTCTCGGTGACCATCTTGAGAACATCTTCTGAATAAGACATTTTGTTTCCTCCTTTATTTCTCTGCTATTTTAAGGATACAGTCCTACAGCACTTTTCTGTTGTAAAGCTGTAAACCAAACTATAGCGTTGATTATAATATATTATATGAGAGATTTCAACTAATTTTTTTCTGTTTTCAATTCAACTTAAATCATGTATAATAAGTACATCGCATCGTCTGACTGATTCTCATTCCTTTCTTTAGAATAGCGTATTAATTTCAGGAATTCAGTTCTTTTCCAATGTAAGACAAATAGATTTAAGGAGATCATTTATGACAGAAAAATATGAAGATATGTCCGTGGCCGAGCTGCGTACTTTAGCCAGAAGCCGCGGCATTAAAAATACGTCCTCCCTGCGGAAGGCGCAGCTGATCGAGCAGCTGAGTGCCCTGGCAGAAGAGAAGCCCCAGAAGGCAGCCAGGACGCCAGCCTCCTCCGCCAGGACTTCTGAGGGCAGGCCGCCGGCTGCTGTTTCCAGGACTTCTGAGGCCAGGAACCAGGCTTCCAGATCTGCTGAGGGCAGGAGGGTATCTAACAGTGCCGGCAGTCAGAACAATCCGCCCAGGCGGAATTCCCCCCAGGGCAGCAGTCAGGAGCGGACTTCCCAGCGGCCCCGCAGGCGGGATGATGACCTGGATATTCCGGATTTCGGGGATATCGACAGCGGCGAAACCGCTAATGGCATTCTGGAGATCATTCCGGAGGGTTACGGCTTTATCCGCTGCGAAAATTATCTGCCCGGTGAAAATGACGTGTATGTTTCTCAGTCCCAGATCCGCCGTTTTAATCTGAAGACCGGCGATATCGTCTGCGGCAATACCAGGGTCAAAACAGAAAAAGACAAGTACGCGGGACTCCTTTATGTGCGGTCGGTCAACGGCAGGCCGCCCTCCGAGGCGCAGCGCCGGGGCAATTTTGAGGATATGACCCCCATCTTTCCGGATGAGCGGATCCGTCTTGAAACGCCCGGGGCACCGGTTTCCGTAAGGATCGTGGACCTGGTCTCCCCCATCGGCCGGGGTCAGAGGGGCATGATCGTCTCCCCGCCC
>CADAIF010000084.1 GCA_902787905.1 uncultured Lachnospiraceae bacterium | reverse complement strand
ATAAGCTTGAAAAGCTCCGAATGCCTGTCGATGGGCAGCTCCTGCCCGCGAAAGTAAAGGCCCCGGGTCCTGTGGTGGTCGTCCTTGACCATACCGCAGACCGGGATATCCAGGCGGAGATTGTCCAGGACCCTCAGGGCGACATTGACCTGGCCCTTGCCGCCGTCCATCATGAGCACATCGGGAAAATCCGAAAAGCCCGCGGAGGGCCTCGGCGCCTCGGGATCCGCGGCAGCTGCCGCCTCCTCCAGGCCGTGAGTAAAGCGCCGGGTCAGAACCTCCTCCATGCACTTATAGTCGTCCTGTCCCTTGACCGTGCGGATCTTAAACTTCCTGTAGGCATTGCGTTTAGGCCTGCCGCCCTCATAAACGATCATGGAGCCCACGGTCTCGACACCGGAAATGTTGGAGATATCGAAGGCTTCCATGCGACGGATGCCGGCCGCCATATCCAGCATATTCGACAGCTCCCTGACCGCGCCTACGGTCCTCGCCTCTTCCATTTTGATTCTGTCCCTGTCCTTCTGCAGGACCAGTAGGGCATTCTGGGCAGCCAGCTCCACCAGCCGCTCCTTCTGGCCGCGAAGGGGCACCTTCAGACTGACCTTATGGCCCTTGACGCCGGACAGCCACTGAGAGATCAGGTCTGCGTCCTCAGGCATATACTGCAGCATTAAGGTGGCCGGAACAAAGGGGGCCGAGGCATAGTACTGCTTGACAAAGGCCGAAAGGATCCCGGCCTCATCTTCATTCTCCACGCCGGACAGGTAAAAGTGCTCCCGGCCGATCAGCTTGCCGCCCCGGATAAAGAAGACCTGGACCACGGCATCATCCTTCTCACGGGCAAAGGCGATCACATCCTTGTCATCCTGCTCGGCGCTGGTGATCTTCTGCTTCTGGTCGATCTGCTTCACGCTGGCCAGAAGATCCCGGAAGGAAGCGGCCTTTTCAAAATCCAGCTCGGCGGAAGCCGCCATCATCTTCTCCGTCAGCATGGAAATGACCGGTTCGAAATTGCCGCCCAGGAAGTGGATGGCGTCCTTCACATGCCCGGCATAGGCTTCCTTGCTGACCCCGCCCTTGCAGGGGGCCTCGCACTGGCCCATATGGTAGTAAAGACAGGGCCTTTCCTTGCCGATGTCCCTGGGCAGATTTCTGCTGCAGTTCCTGAGCATGTAGATCTTCTGCACCAGATCGATGGTATCCCGAACCGACTGGGCACTGGTATAGGGGCCGAAATATCTGGCCTTATCCTTTTTCATGCTGCGGACCAGCAGGATCCGGGGAAAGTCTTCTCCCACCGTCACCTTGATGTAGGGGTAGGTCTTGTCATCCTTCAGCATGGTATTGTATTTGGGCCTGTGCTGCTTGATGAGATTGCACTCCAGCACCAGGGCCTCCATTTCGGAATCCGTCACAATATACTCAAAACGCGCTACCTGGCTGACCATGCGGCGGATCTTGGGCGTGTGATTGCGGCTGCTCTGAAAATACTGCCGCACCCGGTTCTTTAAAATGACAGCCTTGCCGACATAAATAATATCGTCATGGGCGTCATGCATGATGTAGACACCGGGACTGGCCGGCAGCTTTTTCAGCTCCTCTTCAATGTCGAACATAGCGGTTCTCCCGTTTCTTATCAAAAGAAGATGCTGTAAACAGGGCGTCTTTGGATCAGGCCTCCTTTTACAGCATCTTCCGCATTTCAATTTACTGGTTTTCTGACGTATCCTCGCCGTCATTTAAGCTGACAGCGTCCGTCTGTGCCGAATCAGCTTCCGCCGTTTCGGCTGCGGCAGTGACCTCAGTCTCCGCCTCATTTGCCACTTCGGCAACAGCGGCTGTTCCCGCTTCCGGGGTCATTTCAGCGACCGCTGTCACCACACCGGCCTCTTCATCCTGAACCTGTTTCAGAATGGTCATGAATTCCTTGCCGGTGATGGTCTCACGCTCGATCAGGAAGGCAGCGATACGGTCCAGGGCCTTACGGTTACCCTGAAGCAGCTCCCGTGCCTTGTCGTAGGAGGTCTTAAGGATCTCCATGACTTCCTTGTCGACCTGTGCCGCAGTCTCCTCGCCGCAGTTCATCACGGTACGACCGGTCAGATACTGGTCTTCCACAGTCGTCAGACCGATGAGACCGAATTTTTCACTCATACCGTACTGGGTGATCATGGCCCGGGCCATTTTTGTCGCCCGCTCGATATCATTGGAAGCACCGGTGGTCACACTGTCGAAGACGATCTCCTCAGCGGCACGGCCGGCCAGCAAAGTGACAAGCTCCGTTTCCAGCTCCGCCTTGGACATGAGATATTTCTCTTCCTCCGGCACCTGCATGGTATAACCCAGCGCACCCATGGTACGGGGAACGATGGTGATCTTCTGGACAGGCTCGGAATTCTTCTGGAGGGCCGCAGCCAGCGCATGACCCACCTCATGGTAGGAAACGATCTTACGCTCGTTATCACTGAGGATCCGGTCCTTCTTGGCCTTACCGGCGATGACCACCTCCACCGATTCGAAAAGGTCCTTCTGGCAGACTGCATTTCTGTGATTACGCACAGCCAGAAGCGCTGCCTCATTGATGATATTGGCCAGGTCGGAACCCACGGCGCCGCTGGTGGCCAGAGCGATTTCCTTAAAGTCAACGGTCTCGTCCATGCAGACATTACGCGCATGGACCTTCAGGACATCAATCCTGCCCTTGAGATCCGGACGCTCGACAATGATACGCCTGTCGAAACGGCCCGGACGAAGCAGGGCCTTATCCAGGATCTCCGGACGGTTGGTCGCCGCCAGGATGATGATACCCTTGGAAGGATCGAAACCATCCATTTCAGCCAGCAGCTGATTCAGGGTCTGCTCACGCTCATCATTGCCGCCCAGCCTGGAGTCACGGCTCTTACCGATCGCATCCAGCTCATCAATAAAGATGATACAGGGGGCGGACTGGCCTGCCTGCTTGAAAAGGTCACGCACACGGGAGGCGCCGACACCTACAAACATTTCGACAAAATCCGAGCCGGACAGACTGAAGAAGGGAACCCCTGCTTCACCTGCCACCGCCCTGGCCAGCAAAGTCTTACCGGTGCCGGGAGGACCCACGAGCAGGGCGCCCTTGGGCAGCTTGGCACCGATTTTGGTATAGCGCTCCGGATGATGGAGGAAATCCACGATCTCCTTCAGAGACTCCTTGGCCTCTTCCTGACCGGCCACATCCCTGAAGGTGACGCCGGTACTTTTCTGAACATACATTTTGGCGTTGCTCTTGCCGACCCCCATCACACCGCCGCTGTTTTTGAAAGCGAAACGGTAGAAGAATACCATGATGGCCACCATGGCCAGCATGGGCAGCACGAAACTGGCGATACTGCTCAGCACATAGGTTGCCGTATCAATGACGACCCGCTTATAGCTGACCCCGGCTTCATCCAGGATCTCGAAAATGCGTTCATCCTCCACATTGCCTGTGTAATATTTGACGTTGGGCGTTTCCTTGGTTTTGAAATTGATCCTGTCAGAGGAGAATTCCACCTCGGTCACCTGCTTGTCCTCCACCATTTGAATAAACTCGGTGTAAGTGACCTCCTTTTCCGAGGAGCTGGCCATTCTGCCGGCCAGAACCTGAATGATCAGCATGATGCAGATGGCGATGGCCACCATGATCAGCAGATTCTGGCGGTTCATGTCATCCTTTTTCTTATTGCCGCCATCCGGCTTTTCCGGCCCTGAGGGCCTGTTTTGATTATCCATATGCTAATAAAGCCTCCTGTCAGTCATTTCAGATCTTGATATACTCATTATTATAAGTAAAAGACCGAATCAAATCAATAGGCTGAAAATCATTTAAGAAATATTTTATAAAATATAATTTTTTCATAATGAAAGGCCGGAAAATACTCTCCGGCCTGACAGATATCCATTTTCTTCGGGATCAGTAAGAGATGACCTCATGGCCGTCCTCGGTGACAAGGACCTGGATCTCCCACTGGGCAGAGGGTTTGTGGTCCTTGGTCCGGACGGTCCAGCCGTTCTGCTTGTCCACAACGATCTTGTGGCTGCCCATGTTGACCATGGGCTCAATGGTAAACATCATGCCCGGCACCATCATCATCTGGGTGCCTCTCTGGAAAATGTAGCCAACCCAGGGATCCTCATGGAATTCCAGCCCCACGCCGTGACCGCCGATATTGCGGACCACTGAGTAGCCGTTGGCCGTGGCGTGATCAAAGACCGCCTGGCTCATATCCCCCAGGAAGCCCCAGGGTTTGACCTCCTCAAGTCCCAGCTTCACACACTCTTTGACCACCTGGACCAGCTTACGCTTCTCCTCAGAGACATTGCCCAGGCAGAACATGCGGGAGGAATCCGAAAAATAACCGTCCAGGATGGTGGAACAGTCTACATTGATGATATCCCCGTCCTTTAAGATGATGTCCGGGGAAGGAATGCCATGGCAGACCTCCTCATTGATGGAGGTGCAGACACTCCTGGGAAAGCCTTCGTAATTCAGGGGAGCCGGGATGGCGCCCATTTTTGTCGTGGTTTCATAGACGATCCTGTCGATATCCTCCGTGGACATTCCGATCCGGATCTTGTCCGCCACCTCATCCAGCACGGCGATGTTCACCTTCGCGCTTTCTCTGATCTTCTCGATCTGGGCAGGGGTCTTGATCAGGCGGTGCTCAGGCACCTCCAGTCCCTGCATCCTGAAATGCTCCAGCTTTTCATCAAAGGCCTGATGACAGTTCTTATATTTTTTCATGCTCCCGCACCAGCAGGGATCATTGCGTCCGATCTTATGCATTTTATTTCATCTCCTACTCAGATAAACTGTTAACTTTCAATCGCAAAGTGTATTATAGCATATCTGAAACTGATAGGTATATCTTTTTTACGATTGATGAAAGAAAATATCTCATAGGAAGATGCTTCAGCCGCGAGTTTCCTCCGCTTTCATCAGACGCACCAGACGGCTGGTCCCGAGTCTGTCAGCCCCCAGTGACAGGAATTTCTCCGCGTCCTCAAAGGAGCTGATCCCGCCGGCAGCCTTGATCTTCACATCCGGGCCGATATGTCTGGCAAACAGGGCCACATCTTCAAAGGTCGCCCCGCCGCCGGCGAAGCCTGTGGACGTCTTGATATAATCCGCGCCGGCTGCTGTGACTGCCCGGCAGAGCCGGATCTTTTCCTTCTCTGTCAGAAAAGCTGTTTCCACGATCACCTTGAGGATCTTGTCTCCGCAGATATCCTTCAGTGTCACGATCTCAGAGGTCACATCTTCAAAGCGTTTTTCCTTGACCATGCCCAGATTGATGACCATATCGATCTCATCTGCCCCCATGGCCAGCGCGTCTTCGGTCTCAAAGGCCTTGACGGCAGTGCTGTGATAGCCGTTGGGAAAACCGATAACGGTGCAGACCTTCATGCGGTCTCCCAGATAGTCTTTGACCTGCTTTACCCTGTCCGGGGGAATGCAGACCGAGGCTGTCTGATAGCGGAGGGCATCGTCGCAGAGGATCTTCAGTTCGTCCCATGTGGCCGTCTGGGTCAGCAGGGTATGATCAACATGCTTCATGATTTCCATCTTATCCATTATTCTTTCCTCACATCTTAAGAGCACCGTCAGACCTCAAGCAGCTGCATGGCATTGCGGATCTGAGTCTGCGCCTCGTTGTTTTCCAATTCATAAAGGGGCCATTCCGTATGATAGCCCAGACAGGGACAGTAATGGGTGATGCCGTCCCTGACCGCCTGACTGCGGTAATGCACATGACCGCAGACGGCCCAGCGCACCGGATAGGACCGGTAAAGATCCTGCAGGGCGCTTCCGCCCAGGAAGGCATTGAAAAAGCCCCATCCGTGCACGTCCTCCGGCACACAGAAATCCCTGACCGGCAGCATATGGGTGACGGCCATGACCGGCAGCCCTTTGACGGCCGGGTTCTCTAACTGCCGCCTGAGCCTGCAGAGGCTCTTTTGCATCTGTCCGGGGTTATCCTTCGTCCAGTCATTAAAGAAATGATCCTGCCAGGTCCGCCCTTCAAAGGCCATCCCGTCCAAAGCTTCCCGGGAAAAACCTTCCGCGGCAAAGGAATAATCAAACCAGCCCACATCCCCGGCTAAAGCGATCTTTTTCCTGCCGTCATCAAGGACCACCGGGCCGTGCAGAAGGCAGCTTTCATCCGCCTGATAGGCCGCAAAGATCTCTTCTGTACGCCTTGACGGGCAGTTCTTATTCCACATATCATGATTGCCCGGCACATAATAAAGGGGACAGTCCAGCATCCCCTTTAAGGCTTCAACGGCAGCCAGTGTTCTTTCCGGCGTTTCACTGATGTCACCGGCGACGACCAGGACATCCGCCCGGCGGGCCCGGGCCTCCTCCGCCGTCAGGGCCAGCACCGGATAGTCTTCATTGATATCGATATGAAGGTCTGAGATCAGCGCGATTCTCATGGGATTCCTCCTCTATACCAGAAGATCGGAAATGACCCTGACAAAAAGCAGGGCCAGCACGATCAGAATAATGGGCCGGATGATCTTCTCTCCGTTTTTCAGAACCAGGGAAGAGCCCAGATAATGCCCGGCCACACTGAAAAGGGCCGCTGCCAGCCCCAGCTCCCAGATCACCTTGCCGTTGATCAGGAAGGTCACCAGGGCGGCCACGTTCGACGTCAGATTGATCAGCTTTGTCGTGGCGGCCGCATCCATGGAGGCCATGCCGGCAAAACCGATCAGGATGATCAGGGCAAAGGTGCCTGTGCCGGGGCCGTAGAAGCCGTCATAGGCGCCGACCGTAAAGGCGGCAATCCAGACCGCGGCCCTGCGGGCGTTCGCCGAATGGTTCTTCTCATCCGGGATAAAACTGCCTTTTCTTAAAACAAAAAAGGCCGCGATGGGCAGAATGACCAGCATCAGTTTTTTCAGGATCGACTCAGGCACATAGAGGGCCAGATTGGCGCCGAAGGCCGATCCCACCAGGGACAGGACGATCGCCGGCAGCACCAGCCGCCAGTCCACCCTGGTGTGACGCACATAGCGGACAGTGGAAACCGTCGTCCCGATGGCTGAAGATAACTTATTGGTACCGATGGCCAGATGCATGGGCAGACCGGCAAAAATGTATGCAGGCAGTGAGATCAGTCCCCCGCCGCCGCCAATGGCATCCACCAGACCTGACAGAAAAACCAGGGGGCAGACGATCAGAAAGCTTGTCAGATTCAGTTCCATGTTCTTATTAACGTCCTTCTTTATGACTCCAGACCGCAGAAGGCGTGGATCTCATCCATCCGGGCTTTGGCCTGGGAAAGACCCATGTCGTAGCCTGCCTGCAGCTGTGCTATATCCTTTTCAAGACTCTTCAGGGGTCTGTCCGGCCTGAGGATCAGGGCAGAGCCCTCCGCCTCCAGACGGTCGCACAGATCGGAGATCTCATTGTAGACCAGGTGTCTGTTCATGATGTGATCATACAGATTCGGGTACTTTCTCCGCAGGATCCCTGCCGCGTAGACATTGGATTTTTCCTGCTTTCTGACAAATCCCTTTTCCCGGGTCCTGACGATGATATGCTTTTTATAGCCATCCTCGATGGCCTTTCTGATGGTGATGGGCTGGCAGATGCCGCCGTCATAATAGGGCTTACCGTCAATCTCGATGTCCATCTGCCTGCCGTCCAGGTATTCCTCCTCGCCGGTCCGGGCATTGGTCACCCCGACCAGATACTGCCCCTCATAGGCATGAAAGGTTTCCCAGTCCATGGGCATCAGTTCATTGGTCACCCGCTCGTAACCGAACTTCAGGCCGAAGTAGCTGCGGTCTGTCAGAAAATTGCGCCAGCCCACATAGCGGGGGTCATTCCGAAAGCGGCGGATCAGGGCGATATTCCTGCCCCGCTGCTGGGTCAGATAAGAACCTGCGTAGGTGATGCCGGCGGAAACCCCGCTCACATAGGGCATCATGATGCCCGCATCCAGCAGGGCATCCAGCACACCCATGGTAAAAACGGTCCTGAAGGTACCGCCCTCCAGGATCAGACTCACATCCTTCACATTGACCTTCAACATGCTGTCTCTCCTTATTTCTGTCTGAATATCTTCGCGGCTTCGCCGCAGATACAGGTCATCAGTTTTTCCTTATAGGCACAGTAAAAAGCCTTGCTCTCCTGATCTAAAGGTCTGCCGGAGGTCAGGACCTGCAGGCACCCTGAGACCCGGCGGACCATGCTTTCATCCGTCAGGCCGGCCCGCAAAGCCTTCAAATGATCCTCCGGCACTTCCGGATAGATTCCCGGCCCCAGACGCAGATGCCATTTGCCCTCCGGTGCCATACCGTGAAAGTCCGTATAAAGGCCCTTTTCCTCCTCTGTCAGAGGGACAGGGTGCATTTCTTCAATCACCGAACCGAAGGGCAGGAGGATCTCCGCCTCCTCCGGCTTGGCATAAAGGTCCCCGAAAAGGGTCGAAAAATCCAGGAAAGGCAGCTGCCGCTCCCGCTCCACCTCAAGAAGAACAATGCCCGCCTTCTTATGCGCATAGGCCGGAAGGAAGCCCCATCTGCAGGTCGAAAAGAAACCGCTGATCACGCCGCCGTCTTCCCGGAAACGATTCAGGGAAGAGGCCCTGTCGATACGGTAAGACAGGGTCGGCGCCTGATCCCCGGCCTGCTCAAGGTAAAGGGCCATGCCCGCCAGAACCTGAAGGATCAGCCGGATGTAGCTCTCCATATGGGCCCCGTCATAGATTTCCATGACCCGGCCCTCCCGGGCCTTATCCTCCTCATTGCCCGTCCCCGGATGCAGGAGGGCATTGATGGTATTATAGGCCTCCGGGCCGCCCCGCCATAAGCCTGCTTCGCAGACCTTCGGGTCGCCCATATAAAAACGGATGGCTTCCGTCATATCCTTTGTCAGTTGGTACTTTTCCTTATCCATAGTTACTCCGTTCCAGCCCTTATTACGCCTTCTTAAAACGGTCAAGACCGATCAGGGCTGCCCCGATGGCCGTGGCGAAAGCCGCCTGCTTCGGAATGATGAAATTGACATGGTAGAGTTCCCCGACCCGGCCTATAAGCAGAGAGGCCAGCTTTAAAGAAGCCAGAGAACCCGTGACGACAACATCCTGACAGCCTTCAATACGGCAGGCATAGACCGCCATGGTCCCGGCTGTCTGATAGATCATGTTCAGCAGGCCCAGGGCCACATCCGCATCGGTCCATCCTCCAGGGTGATGTCGACCATGTTCCAGTCCACATTTCTTAAATTACCCTTCTCGGCCATTTCAGAAATCCGCACGGCATCGGAAACACCGAAAAGCCTTGAAGACAGGCCCACCAGGGTGCCGCCGCCCACGGCGCTGCCGCCCACATGACGGCTGCCCTTTTCATCCGACCAGATCAGGGTGCTGCCTGTCCCCAGACTGGCAATGACCGCCCGGTCAAGCCCTCCCAGGAAAAGGCCGCCCCTGCCCAGGGCTTCAAATTCCAGCACCCGGTCCGTGACCAGGTCAAAGGGGCGTCCCTTCACAAAGGTGGAGCCCATGCCGGTCATCACCAGGCCGTCCACCGCCTCCGCTTTCAGCTCCAGCTCATAAAGCAGGCCGCCGATGGCGCCAAACACAGATGTCAGCTGATCCGACGCCTGGATCCGCCGGGTCATAAGCACTTCTTTTCTGTCATTCACTGCAGCGATCTTTGTTGTTGATGTGCCTACGTCCAGGCCCAGATAAATACACATATAAAAGGTTCCCCCTTTTCACAGACTACCGTTTAGTTTAGCACCAATTTCGGGGAACGTCCATAGACAAAAAAGGGGCTTATGATTTTTTGGAAATTCCTGCCAGAAGGGCCGCCGCTGCCAGGAGAAGAAGGGCCGTATACAGGGGCAGATGAGCACTGTCTTCCGTTCCTTTATCCGGTTCTTTTTCAGACGCAGCCTCCGTCTCCGGGGCTGCCGCGTCTTCCCCGGCAGATGCCGTCGCCTTATTCTGCCCGGTCAGGACCGTATCTGAGGCCATGATCAGCAGCTCTCCCTCTGCATCCGCCGCTTTCTCTTCATCCCCGGCCTTTGGCGCCGTCACCGTCACTTCCAGATGCAGGGGCTCTGACCTGTGCCCGGCCAGGTCCTCAGCCAAAAAGGTCAGATGGCGTGCCCGGGGACTGCTCTTCAGAGAAAAATGAAAGCTCCCGCCGCTCTTTGCGGCATCTTCACCTGTAAAGACCCCGGCATCCTCTCCGTCCACCAGACAGGTCAGCCGTTTCAGCCAGATCCTGTCTGAAACAAGCAGGATAAAGTCTTTGCTTTCGCCCTCGTAGAAGCCCCCGTCTTCGATCCCGCGGACGGTCAGGACGGGTGGACTGTAATCCGCAAGGAAACGCAGGGCCGCGCCCCGCATCTGGCTGTCGGCCTCGTTGCCGGCCAGGTCCAGAGACCGGATATGGACCGTGTAATCCCCTTCCTCCTCAAAGCAGGCAGGGTCCAGGGTATAGGTCCAGTACTTTCTCTGATCCTCCCGGGCGCTTTCTCTCACCTGATAATCTGTGCCTTCCTTTAATGTCCTTAAGGTTCCGGCATGACTGAGCAGTACCTGCCGGTTTTCCAGATAGTCCAGGTTGGATTCTGTGACGGAAAGCGGCATGGGCCTGTCCATGATCCCCTCTCTGGCAATCTTCATCCCCGCCTTATCCAGAGAGAAGGCTGACCCGGACCGGTTAATGGTAAACAGGGCGCTTGAGACGGAACTGTTCCCGGCCAGATCTGACATACGGACCTCCACCTGGTAGATGCCGTCCGGGGCATCCGCTGCCTGATCCGGCAGACAGCAAAGCCTGCCTTCTTCATAGCTGAAGCCGTACATGTCCTTTGTATCCCCGGTGCCATCTGCCAGCGGGCGCAGGCTGACCCGGCATGAAGATGCGTCGAGCCAGTCATCCCTTCCTGAGAACACCGGAAGATACATGCTTTTATCGCCCCGCCTGACCGGCTGCCTGTCCAGGCTGATATCAGGCGGGGTCCTGTCGATCACAATAGGGCCCAGATAAAGAGGCTCCGCCCGGTTGCCGGCCGCGTCCGTGCACTCAAAGCTGATCTCATAGCTGCCCTCCTCTTCCAGAGTCAGTTCTCCGGTCAGGCCCTCCGAAGTGGTCTGCCAGCCTGAAAAATAAGCACTCCCGCCGGCCGAGCCGTAACAGACCGGCTCCCGGGATATATCCCAATGGACATCCGCCACGGTAAATGTCAGTGTTTTTGAAGTGCCGTAATAGCCGGAAAGGACCGGGCCGCCCTCCATCCGGCAGCTGACCTTCGGGGCCGTCCGGTCCACTGTCAGCTCAGGAGAAATATAGCTTGTCGAAAGGCCTGCCCTGTCAAAGGCTGTCAGCTCCAGATGATACTGACCGTCTCCGGAAATCTCCGGCACTGCCACGGTCTGCCAGGGGCCCTCCTGATCCTCTGCCACTTCCCAGGTCTGCTCCCAGACAGGCTGATCCCCCTGCAGCAGACGGCAGACTGCCCTTGCCATCCCGGCCCCATCTTCCCCGTCATCACAGCTGATGGCAAAAGCCGGATTTACATCCCTGCCGTAGAGGGAGCGCTCATTCTGCAGGACCACTGAGACTTCCGGACTTTTGCGGTCGGCCAGGATGGTCTCCTCAAGCCAGACCTGGTCCTCATCAGGGTCTTTGCCCTCCGAAAGCAGACGCAGCCTCAGCCTGATGTCCGCCGGCAGTCTGAAGGAAAAGCTGTATTCTGACGTGCCTGTCTGAAGCCAGTCCTCTTCTTTCATAAAGGAGGCCCTGACCTGATCCAGCAGCTTTTCCGCATCCTCCGGGAGGGGCTTTTCTGCGGTGATCTCAAAAGAGCAGTCCTGCCAGGGCAGGAGATTTTCAAAAAGTCCGCTCAGACGGACAAAAACAAAGGTCTCCTCCGGGGCCTCACTGCCAGAGGGCAGGATCAGGTCCTTTTCCCTATTCAGTGCCTCCTGCCGGTCATTGTAAAAGTCCAGCCGCGCCTCCTTCACAAGGGCCGGCAGCTCGGTCTCGGTTTCAGTTTCAGTTTCCGACTCACCCTCTGTCTCCGCCGCTGTCTCACCCTCTGTCTCCGCCGCTGTCTCACCCTCTGTCTCTGCAGCTGTCTCTGTCTCGCTCCCGGTCTCTGTTTCTGCCTTCAGCGCCGGTCTGCCCGGCGTCCGGGCCGAGGCCGTCACGGGCCCCGCTGCCATCAGAACCATCAGGCACAGCAATGCTGCCCTCAGCTTTCTTTTCATCTTCAAAACTCCCCCTTCTTCTGCCCTTTTTCCGGACAGCCTTCAGCTGCAGCAAAAGAGCCGCTGCCGAAAAAACCACTGAGGCGCCGCCAAGGATCCGCCGGCACAACAGTAAACGTTCCACCATTAAGTAAAAGCCGGTCTCAGTCATCTGCCGCCTCCAAAGTTTTCCGGACCTGGTCTGTCAGGCCCAGGATCTCCCCTTCGTCAGCCTTCACCCCGGCCAGGCCTAAAGAGCCTTCTGTCAAGGCATCGATCCTGTCCGCCAGCTGCCTGATCCTGCCCCGGTCTACGCCCCTCTGTCCGGTCAGATCCGGCAGGTGGTCGTATAAAAGCAGGGCTGACTGAAGGAGAAGGCCGGGCACCGAGGCCGCCAGATCCTGGCTCGTTTCCGCCAGGGCCAGCAGATCCTCCAGGGCCAGGCACAGACTCTCCGGATCCTCTGCGCCAGCTGCCGGTCCGGACAGAACCGGGGCCGAGCAGCGGCAGATCTGCGTCAGAACCCGGATGTGTTTTTCCTTAAGGACTTCCTCCTCTGAAAGATCGGTGCCGGACGGGCCTGTCTCCTTTGCCAGATCCAGCCACCAGAGGGACCGCATCCTCCCGGTATCCAGCCCTTCCTCCGCATAATAAAAAAGCCCTGTTCCCGCAGCATAGGCCAGCTCATAACAGGCCGCCCTGTTCTGCCTGAGCAGGGACAGATGATCCAGGGTCTCCTCAGAGGCTTTTCCGTACAGAAGCTCCGTAAAGGCCGCCCATTCCCCCTCCGTGATCAGACCGTCGCCGGCCATCTGACGGATCAGCTGACAATAGGCGTCACTCCTGTCCGGCTTCAGGCAGATGGCATCCGCCAGCCAGAAGGACGCCCGGGAAGGGCTCTCAGTCATGGCGCGGGCCAGGTCTTCTTCATAGCCATAGCTTCTTAACCTTCCGCAGACCAGGTCGCAGGCCAGACCGGCCAGCAGGCAGACCAGGCCCAGTATGAAAAAGCCCCGGCGCAGCCAGCGCTCCCGGCGCCGTTTTAAAAGATATGTCCGGCCCAGAGCTTCCGGCCTGTCAAGGGCTTTTGCCAGAGCTGCCATGGAGGCGTAGCGGTCCCCGGCTGCCGGCGCCATACAGACAGAAGCGATCACGGCAAGGCCTTCCAGAAGAGCCCGGCTGTCCGCGGTTTCAATGCCGGGATCAGAAGAGACGGGGGCCGCATCTGTCCCCGGATCCGCCCCGGTCATCAGAAACTGCAGGACTGCCCCGAAGGCATAGATATCCGAGCGGACGTCCCCCGGCCTGCCGGCCGCCTGTTCAGGGGCACAGTAGCCGGGAGTTCCGGACAGAGGCCCCTCCCCGGCCCGGGCCGAAAGGGCACTGCCGAAATCGATCAGACAGATATGACCATCCGCGCGCACCATGATATTCGAGGGCTTCAGGTCCCCGTAAATGATGGGCGGCTCCTGCTTATGAAGATAGGCCAGCACCCCGCATAATTCCCGGGCCCAGGCCAGAATCTGCTCCGGCTCCGCCGGCCTTTTGGCCCGGGTCATACGGTCTCTGACCAGCTGCCGCAGGTTC
The DNA here is from genome assembly GCA_902787905.1 of uncultured Lachnospiraceae bacterium. Classification (GTDB taxonomy): domain Bacteria; phylum Bacillota; class Clostridia; order Lachnospirales; family Lachnospiraceae; genus UBA2912. Next base: position 4,653 of record CADAIF010000084.1, on the reverse strand, counting down.
TTTCCCTCCACATAGGTCATGACCAGGCAGAGACTGGCGCCGTCCATGAAAATATCCGCCGGCTCAGGCAGATAGGGATGGTGCAGGCCGCCAAGCAGGGCCAGTTCCTTTTCCAGACTCCTTCCGGCCCCTGTTAAAGTCCCCGATTCCGGGTAGGTCTTCATTGCCCAGAGCCGGCCCAGCCTTTTCAACATTTATATTTTCACCTGCAGTTGTAATCCAGTTCTTGTCAAAAGCATCCTTCTCGCCTCCGTGTGACGGCCATTATGGCATTTTTCCTCACCCTTCGTCAACGCTGATTTTGTCGAAAAAGTATTAAAAAAGAGGACCGGGCAAAGCTCAGTCCTCGACATGAATCGACAATCCTGTATCTCTTATATATTCTTTTGACAGATGTCCGAAAGGCAGCATCTGTCACAGTAGGGATGGGTTCTGGCCGTACAGATTTCGCGGCCGTGCATGACCAGCCGGTGGCAGAAGGCGTTCCCCTCCTCCGGCGGCACCAGCTTCCACAGGGCCATCTCCACCTTTTTGGGTTCCTTGATACCGTCCACGATCCCCATCCTGTTGACCAGGCGGATGCAGTGGGTGTCCGTAACGATGGCCGGCCTGCCGAACACATCTCCCATGATCAGGTTGGCGCTCTTCCGGCCCACGCCGGGAAGCTTAAGCAGGGCATCAAAGTCATCCGGCACCCGGCCCCCGAACTCATCTCTCAGCATGCGCATACAGGCGCTGATGTCCCGGGCCTTGCTTTTGCCCAGGCCGCAGGGACGGACGATCTCCTCGATCTCCTCCGGCGCCGCCTCTGCCAGGGCATTCACGTCCGGGAACTTCTCATAGAGCAGGGGAACGATCTGGTTGACCCTGGCGTCTGTGCACTGGGCCGCCAGACGCACACTCACCAGCAGCTTCCAGGCATCGTCGTAATCCAGGGTACAGTCCGCCTCGGGATAGGCCTTCTTGAGCCTCTCGATCACTTCCAGCGTCAGCTTCTTTTTAGTCATTTTATCTCCTTCCGGTACAGGGTCCTTCCCATCACCGTAAAACATTTTTTAGGCAGTTCAAAGATCAGGACGATGGCCAGCACAATGGCCACGGCCTGCTTGAGAGCGTGGTAGCCCGAATCCATGGCCAGCCCCGTCTCATCTGTCACGATATAGTAGGTCATCCAGTAGATGCCTGCCCCCGGGATCAGGGGAAAAAGGCCCGGGATCAGGAAAAGGGGCGATGGGCACATGACGGCCTCCGAAACCAGCCGGGACAGGAAGGCCACCACCAGAGCGGCCGCCAGAATGGAGGTCGCCTCGCCAAGATGTCTGCCGCAGACCAGGTAGGTGCCCCATCCCATGGCGCCGATCAGGCCGCAGATCAGGTAATACTTTTTCGGCACGCTGAAAAGGATGGAAAAGGCCAGGGTGCCGGCCATGGCGGCGATGAGCTGCATGATCATAACAGGGCACCTCCTGACAGACGGCTGATGATGTCAATGCCGAAGCCCACACCGATGGCGATGCAGACAAAGATGAGCATGGCGTCCAGCATACGCACGGCTCCGGAGATGTAATCTCCGTCCGCGATGTCCCTGATGGCGTTGACAAAGGCCACGCCGGGCACCAGGGGCATAATGGAGCCGATGATCATAAAGTTCATATGACGGCCGGGCACAAAAAGGTAGAAAAAGGCGCAGATCAGAGTCACCAGGAGGCTCCCGATCAGGTTGCCGACAATTTTCGACAGATGTGGTCCGCTGACATAGAGCATGAAGAGATAGAGGATAAAGCCGGCCCCGAAGGCACAGGCGCTGTCCGCCAGGTCCCCGCCGAAAAGACAGCAGAAGGCGGCGCTGCCCAGGCCTGAGGCCAGACACCTCAGCATCCTGGAAACCTCAGGGCGTCTGCGGATCTCCTCCGCTTTGGCCGTGGCCTCTTCCACCGTGTAAAGGCCCATGTCGATCTCATCTGCCAGCCGGTCGATGGCTGCCACCTTATCCAGATGGGTCCCGCTGACGGGGATGTGCTCCACCCTGGCAAAAGCCGGCTCCACACTGCTGCCCACCGTGATAAAGATGCCGTTGCTTAAAACAAATTCGTTGACCGAGGTCACCTGGTAATGGTCACAGATCCGCTGGATGACCTCCTCCACCCGGAAGATCTCCGCGCCATTGTCCAGAAGGATATGGCCTGCCAGCATGGCCAGCTCGACCACTGCCCCTTCATCTTTACTGTCCATGGGCCGCCTCCTTTCCGCCGGGTCTCCGATTGACAATGAAGATGCCGATGCAGACCAGGACCAGTGAGATCAGGGCCGCGGCCCCGCCGGCCTCATCGCCCTCGCCCAGAAGCAGGGCCGACAGGATGACGCCGAAGACCGGATTCATGAAACCGAAGACAGCCACCCTGGACACCGGGTTATACTTCAGAAGGATCCCCCAGAGGGAATAGGCTGCCGCCGACAAAAAGGCCAGATATAAAAGGAGCAGGGCCTGGGAAAGGGTCTGCACCCTGATATGCCCGCCCATCAGCATTCCGCCCGCAGCCATGATCAGGCCGCCGAAGATAAACTGCCAGCCGCTCAGCATGACCGGATTATCCGTCACCGAAAAACGTTTCAGAAAGACGGATGAAAAGGCGTAAGCGATGGTCGAAAGCAGGATCATGCCCTCACCGGCCATGGTCAATGTCAGATCCAGACCGTTCATATTGATCAGGACGACGCCGGCAAAACCCACGGCGCAGCCCAGGATCTTGGCACCGGTCAGTTTTTCCTGCCTGAAGATCAGGCTGGCCACCAGAATGGCCACAAAAACACTGACAGCTTCAATGACCGAGGCCTTGACGCCGCTGGTGTGAGCCAGGCCGATGTAGAAGAAAAAGTACTGCAGCACCGTCTGCAGAAGACAGAGCCACAGAACCCTGGGAGGCCGTATCTGAGGCCTCGATCCCGTAAAGTCTGTAACCGATCTTGATGACCGGGAAGGCGCTTCCCCAGAGGGCGCAGCAGATCAGCGCCCCCAGCCAGACCACCGGGGTCCGGGAAAAGAAGGCCTTCTGTTTACTTGATGCTTCCATAAATCAAACTCCGTCCATCTGCCACAGGGCATGGCTGCCCTGGGCGTCCCGGGTAACATTCAGTCGGATATCGATCTGAGACCTGAGTTCACTGACATGAGAGATGATGCCGATCACCCGGCTGCCCTCGGACAGGGAGGCCAGGACCTCAATGGCCTGATTGCGTACTTCGTCACTTAAGGAGCCGAAGCCCTCGTCAATAAACATGGTGTCGATCCGGACACTGCCATGGCTGCCGGTGATCATATCTGCCATGCCCAGGGCCATGGACAGGGAGGCCAGGAAGGACTCGCCGCCCGACAGGGATTTGACATCCCGAAGGGTCCCGTTGACCAGATCCTTCACATCCAGGTCCAGGCCGATATAGGCATTGCCCTTGCTCTGGTCCAGATCTCTGCAGACCAGGGCGAACTGGTTCCGGCTCATCTTCACCAGACGCTGGTTGGCACAGGCGATAACGCTCTTAAAATAGCGTCTCTGGATATAGGTTTCAAAACGCAGCTTCTTTCCGGGCAGACTGCCGCCGGCCGTATCGCTGAGGCGCTTTAACAGGCCGTACTTTCTGTCGATCTTTGCCCGCTCCTGATAGAGCCTCCCGGCTTCCTTCAGGGCACTTCGTCCCGTCTGTACCTTACCCGCAGTCTCTCTGATCGGCTTTTCCAGGTCCTTAAGCTGCTTATTCAGTGCGTCCAGATGCGCCTTAATAGCGGGAAGGTCCGGCCTTTCCCTGCCGGCAGTAGCCTCCCGAAGCCGCAGGATATCCTGCTCCGTTTTAACCATGTTCACCTGATGTTCACTGATTTTCTTTTCCATGCCAGAGGCCTGATCCACAGTCAGCCGGGCCCCCAGATAAGCTGCCTCATCGGCAAATGCCTGACGGGCCAGTCCTTCCGTGAAGATCTGCTCCGCCGCAGCCAGGGCAGCCCGGCACTCGTCCAGACGGACCAAAGCCCCCTGCTTAAGGGTCCTTTTCTCATCCATGGCCTTCTGCTGTCCTTCCGCGTCTTTTCGGGCCGCTTCCTCTGCCTTTTCCAGGGCAGCCTTTTTCCCTTCGGCATCAGACAGGGCCTTCTTTGCCTCCGAAACATCCTTACAGGTCAGCCGGGAAGCCGTTGTCTGATATTCAGTCTCGGCCGCCGTTTTCTCCTGAAGTGTCTGCTGATACCGGTTTTCTGCGGCCTCCTTCTCCTTCTGAAGCCGCGCCTTATCCCTGAGCTTCATATCCAGGGCTTCCCGGTTCTGATCCATCCGTCCCTTCAGCTCCTCCAGGTCACGGATCTCCTTATCCAAAACCTCAATGCGGCTCCTGACCTGCTTTTGCAGAGCACCTGTATCGTCCATCCGGTCTGCGTAATCCGGGGCCGCCCTCAGGACATCCTCGCGGAAGCTGCGGCAATTGTCGCGAAGCATTTCCAGCTTATTCCGGGCACTTTTTTCTTCAGTCTGCCGGTCAGCCATGGCCTTTTCAGCCGCAGCCTTTGCCTTCTCAGCCGCCTGCATCTGCTCCTGGGTAAAGCTCCCGGAAGATGCGGCTATTGCTGCCTGACCCCCATGCCAGGTGCTGCCGCAGACCGGACAGCGG